>JBIKSQ010000078.1:0-6165 GCA_044348555.1 Candidatus Nanopelagicales bacterium
TCTTGCTAGCCATTTTTTACTTTCCTTTCGTAAATGGGGTCTGTGAAAAGAGATCTGATACTTCCCGATTCAGAACTTTTGCAATTTTGAGTGCAAGTACTAAAGAGGGGCTGTACTCCTCGCGCTCGAGATAACCAATGGTTTGGTAGTGAACCCCGACTTTGTCAGCCAGCTCTTGGCGGGATAGCCCAAGTGCAGTTCGAGCTTCATCTATGCGGTTATAAACCGGCTCTTCTGGGTTACGACTCATAGAAATAGCATATATGCTACATAGCATTAATGCAACAATGCATAGAAAATCGGCCCAACCAACTGGTTGAGCCGATTTTTTAAAGAGACTATTTCTGGCGTAGACCAGACTCCCAAAGCACATCGCCCTTTGCAGCGTTTGCTCCACGTGCCAGAATGAACAACAAGTCTGACAAGCGGTTCAAGTAAGTGGCAGTCAGTGGGTTCATGCCACCGTGGTACATATCCAAAGCTGCCCAGTTGCTTCGTTCAGCGCGACGAACCACAGTGCGAGCCACGTGAAGTAGTGCAGCTCCAGGGCTTCCACCAGGCAACACGAACGAGCGGAGAGGTTCGAGTGGTTCGTTGTACTTATCGCACGCTGCTTCGAGAATCTCGATGTACTTGTCAGTGATGCGAAGTTGTGGGAATTCTGGGTTATCGACAACCGGCGTGCAAAGGTCAGCGCCGACGTCAAACAGGTCATTCTGAATCTCGGTAAGAAGCTTGTTCAACTCTTCGGGCAGATTACCCAGAGCGATTGCAACACCAATCGAACAGTTTGCTTCGTCCACGTCGGCGTAAGCCTTGAGTCGTGGATCGTTTTTGCCGGTACGGGACATATCACCAAGTGAAGTGGTTCCGTCGTCGCCGGTGCGGGTATAGATGCGTGAGAGATTTACCATGAGCCGAACCTTATTCCCAGGTAATGAATGCCGCCATGCCTGGCTCGAAAATAAGTCCCTTAAATTCTTACTTCAGAGTGCCAATCTTGAAGCGGGCCAACCACTCTTCTGGTTCGGCCTGTCCTGAATGCTCTTCTAGGAAATCTTCACTGGCATCGGTGCCACACATGTCGCGTATTTCCGAGTCACCACCAGGATGTCTGGAAACGAAAGTAGTGACGTCATAAACATTGCCACGCACGATAGTCCAACAGTCATTCTTTGAATCATGCTGTTCAACTTCGTCTCGGGAAAACTTCTGATAATCAGTAGTGAGTGGCATCTTGCTGAACTCGTACTTGATCTTCCAAGAAGCCTCAGCACCCGAGTGGCCGACCAAATAAGCCATAACAACACTAGCTATCGCCAAGGCACCTACAAGTCCAGTGAATACTCGACTGAGCACTATTGATTCTCGGTAGAAGGTAAAGAAAACATACAAAATAAACGTGCCCAGAAGTGCGATTGCGATTGGGACAAGTTGATTTCCCCAGTCCGCATGTTTCTCAGGTAGACCGACCGCAGCTGATAGCGAGTTTCCCGAGGAGCGTGCAGCAAGCACTGAGACCGTGATTCCAGCTAGCCCTGCAATGAGAAGCAGATGCAGATTCTCTAGCCATTGCTTTTTGAAGAAACCTACGATTAAGAAAATTGAAACAAGTGGCAGTAAAACCACGACGACATGAACGATGAGCGGATGTGCCGGTAGATCGCCAACCTCAGCCCAGAAGCCGTAAGGTAGAAAATACGTAATCGCAACAGCCGAAATCGAGGCGGCGGAAACCAGTAGAAATCTACGCACTTACGCTCCAATTGATTCAGCTTTTGGACAGTGGGGATAGCATCCCACAAAACTACGATTTGAGTTCGTTTATTCGATCCTGGATTATGTCTTTCATTAGCTTCTTATCTATTGACCAGTCCAGCGGAACTTGGAAAGTTTTTGTGCCATGTTTGTAATCTGACAACCGGTCTTTGTATTGTGAAACGAAATTTTCGAGCCAGGGTCCGATTGTGATGTGGTTTTTGCCCACACTCATTCCAATGATGAAATCCTCGCCAAGCTTCACTTGTGGTTGATTCCAAGCGATGGTTGCTTCAGTCTTTGGGAAAGTTTTTTTGATGTAGTTAAGAATGTTATGCAAGCCGTCCTGCTGTTCAGCGTTCAATGTTGCGGCGTAGTCCGAAACTGTATGAAAACGCTTCGAGCTGGTGTTGCCTTTTGCATAAAGCGCAACCGCGTTTGCATGAGCCTGGCTGAATCCGTGATTCTCGCGAAGGTAAGCAATTTGTTCGGGGTATTTTCGATCAGCCATTTCTTTCATCATTTCGAGCCAATGTGAAATTGGTTGGCCGTGCTTCTTTTCAATGGCCGGAAAGTGGGCGCTGCGATCACCAGAAGCAGTTGAAGTCATGGCTAAATGCTACAAACAAATTGGCACCCACTGCGACTAAATAAATGCCGCAATGGATGCCAATTCTGACTTAAGTAGTGCGTTAGTGGCTGACCTTTGGAAGTACTCGGTTTAGCCAGGCTGGAGCCCACCAGTTCTTCTTGTCTAGTTTGAACATCAATGAAGGCACGATGATCAAGCGGACGATAAACGCGTCGAAAAGCACTGCACTCGAGAGCGCAATACCAAACAACTTGATGGTTGGGTCGTTGCCCAAAATGAAGGCGGAGAAGACGCTGAACATGATTGCAGCAGCGATAGCCACGACTCGACCGGATAGGCCAAGACCGCGACGAACTGCCTGTTCGTTATCTCCTGATTGTTCCCAACGTTCCTGCATCGCGCTTACCAAGAAGACTTGGTAGTCCATCGACAACCCAAACAAGATGGCAAACACCATGATTGGAAGGAATGGGAAAATCGGTCCAGTCGTCTGAATGCCAACAAATTCAGCTAGCCAGCCCCATTGGAACACCGCAACCACAACACCCATGGCTGCTGCCATCGAGATCAAGCTTGTGATCGCACCAACAAGTGGAACCAAGATTGACCGGAATAGCACAATCAGTGTGAGGAAACCGAGCCCAACAACCACCAACACGAAGAGTGGAAGTGCTTCGACCATCACGGACGTAAAGTCTGACGTGATTGCCTGAGCACCACCAACGTATGCGGTAATTCCAGTGCCTTCGGTTGCGGCTGGAATTACTTCATCGCGAAGTGAATTGAGTAGGTCAGTGGTTGCCTGATCCTGTGGTGCTGAATCTGGAATAACCTGCATAACACCGACAGTTGCATCAGGTGCAACAGGGAAGGCAATCGCAGCAGCGACACCATCGGCTTGGTTGATAGCGCCGGCCAGAGTTTGCACGCCAACGTTATCGCCAGCAGTTTCAAATTCCATTGCAACCAGGAACGGACCGTTAATGCCTTTACCGAAACCTTCAGACACTAGATCGTAAGCAATCCGAGCTGGTTTGCCTTCTGCTTTACCGGAGTCATCTGCGAAGCCCAACCGCAATGACGCAATCGGGGTAGCAATAACGAGTAACACGACCAGTGCGAGTGCACCGGCCCACTTGAAGTTCTTCTCTAGCCACAATCCGTATCGAGCGAACAATCGCTTATCGATATCGACTGGAGCGGCTTTGCGCTTCCAAGGCAGCTTCAAAGCAAAAGCACGTGGCCCAAGCAATGAGAGCAATGCTGGTAGCAAGAAAGTTGCACCAAACATCATCATGATGACAGTTACAGCAGATGCAACAGCGAGACCGTTGAAGAAGTCAATGCCAACAACGAACAAGCCCAACAAGCCGATGATTACAGTTAAAGCGGCGAAGCGAACTGCGCGACCAGCGGTGCGAACAGATTCGAGAACGGCATCGCGCGGTGCGACTCCGTTATCAAGATCCTCTTTGTAACGGTTGATTACAAATAGCGCGTAGTCAATGCCAACACCGAGACCAATCATGGCTGCGAGAGTTGGGGCGAATGTCGCTACATCGAGCGCGTTTGCGGTTAGAAGAACTAATCCCTGGCCAACACCAAGCGCCAAAATTGCGGAGATGATTGGAAGAAATGCGCCAACAATCGAACCAAATGCAAACATCAAAATGATCAGTGCGACTGTCACACCGATTGCTTCAGACGATGGTGGCTCTTGGCCAGCCAGATCAAGAATCTGACCGTTTGCTCCAATGATTAATCCGGAATCAGTACTTGCTGCTTCTACTGCCTCTAGAAGAATAACGGTGTCTTCAAGTGGAATGTCTTCTGTGCCACCGACGAAAGTAACTGTTGCATAGCCAACCTGTTGATCGATACTCACACCTGCAGGTGCAAGACCTGCAAGAACTTTTAATACCTCAGGTGGAACGCTTGATGGGTCGAATCCCACACCTGCGTTTGGATCAACTGGTGGGCAATCTTTGCCTAGACCAGCTCCATAAGGATTGGAAACACAAGCGACGCTTGAGATTTCAGAAAGCTCAGTTAGAAGTCCTGTTATTGGTCCCGCCACGACTGGGTCGGTGGCCGGTGCAGCTTCGCTTTTCCAAACTACTTTTACCGTGACGGCGTTGATTGATTCGCCAACACCTGACATCTGCCCAAGCACTTCTTGTGCCTTGGTTGATTCAGTGTCTGGAAGGTTAAACGAGTTGTTGTAGGTGCCGCCAAAATTGGTGGCAAGCCCTCCAACCACAAGGGTCATTGCGACCCAAGAAAGAATACCTAGCTTGGGATGCAATACAGCCCAGCGGGAAAGACGATCCACAATATCTCCGTAATCAGTTAATGTATGTGCTCTACAAGCAAATTATGTGTGCTTCACATACAATTAGCAAATTGAAGCAATCAGCAAGGAGGTGAGTACTGGTGGCCAACGAAATTGAGCGGCTAGATCTCCTTCTCATGCGGATTCGAAGGTTGGCATTTCAGCCTGACCCTGGCTCCCAGCTAGTGCCTGGCCTTGAGCATCCCGTTCCCACCAGTCGGGTTTACGCCTGCACCTTGATAGCCGATTCGCTTGCACACTCTGTGAACGGGCAACTGAGCATTAAAGATGTCGCTCTCAGTATGAATCTCGAGCACTCGTCAGCAAGTCGGCTTTTAACCGAGCTAGAGCATGATGGTTTGGTGCTTCGCGTACCAGATGTATCAGATCGGCGACGCACCAACATTGAACTGACAGACCTCGGCCGTTCGCTGGTCGCAGATGTTTCAAAATTGCGGCATTGGGTGATGAGCCAGATTCTCACCGAAATTGAACCGGGAGCTGTAAAGCAAATGGCCGATACGATGGAATTGATTTTGGATACCGCGCAGAACCGACTTCCAGAGTTATTGAAGTCGGCTGAGACCGAGCATGGCCTGAAAGTTTTCCCAGAAACTGAGTAAGTTGAATGGTGGTAAGCGCCCAATCCACCATTGGGCGAGGGTTTATGGGCTTATACCTGCTTTATGGTTCGCAGTGTGAGTGTCATCCAAGTAACCGGCGGCAACCGATTAGTGGGAAGAGTCCCAGTAATCGGCGCAAAAAACAGTGTGCTGAAGTTGATGGCAGCCGCTTTGTTGGCTCCTGGTAAAACCACACTCACTTCAGTGCCTGGAATTCTCGATGTCAGCATCATGTCGGAGTTACTTCGTCGATTGGGTTGCACCGTCGAGCATGACCTAGAAAATCAATCTGTTGTAATTGATGTTCCGGTGGAGCTCGAGCATCGAGCAGATTACGACTTGGTTCGGCAGATGCGCGCATCTATATGTGTGCTTGGACCATTGGTAACCCGCATGGGTGCAGCCGATGTCGCGATGCCAGGTGGCGATGCGATTGGCTCGCGCGGTTTAGATTTTCATATTTCAGGTCTCCGAAAACTTGGTGCCACAATTGATTCCGACCACGGTTATCTGGTTGCGCAAGCAAGTCAACGTTTACACGGCGCATCCATCTGGTTGGAGTTTCCAAGTGTTGGTGCAACCGAAACTATTTTGTTAGCAGCAGTCCTGGCCAAAGGCACAACCGTCATTGACAACGCAGCCCGAGAGCCGGAGATTGTTGATATCTGCAACATGTTGATTGCAATGGGAGCGCGAGTTACTGGTGCTGGGACATCCACAATTGAGATTCACGGGGTTGACGAACTGAAACCAGTAACTCACAAAACCGTGCCAGATCGCATTGTTGCGGGAACTTGGGCGGTCGCGGCCACGATGACGCAAGGCGATGTCTTTATTGAAAATGCGGTCTCGTCACATTT
>JBIKSQ010000084.1:0-5960 GCA_044348555.1 Candidatus Nanopelagicales bacterium
GTAACTTTGTTACTCACTAGCGCGGCTGCGCAACAGTCGACCGGGTTCTGGCTGACCAAACCAGAAACCTTGTCCATGCTGCACGCCAAGACTTCGCAGCAACCTTCGCTGGACGTCTGATTCAACTCCTTCAACAATCAACATCATGCCCAAAGCAGAAGTGAGCTGCACCAACGATTTCACAACTGCCTGTGCAGCCTGACTTTCAATCAAATTCTTAAGAAAACTTCGATCCAGTTTGACTATGTCTACCGGAAGCTGATCCAACAAACTCAGAGAAGAATACCCAGTGCCAAAATCATCAAGTGCGATTCGAACACCAAGTTCATGAACCCTCTGCAATGGCGCGTTCACAACTTTTGGATCAATAACCGTGTGTTCGGTTACTTCGAGAATCAATCTTTCTGGGGCTAAACCAGTGTCCCGCAAGATATCTCGAAGATCATCAACGAAGTTAACGTCGCGAAGTTGTCGGGCTGAGACGTTGACTGCGACCGAACGGTCATCTGTAAGTGCTCCTGTTGAACAAGCGGATGCGATAACCCACTTACCGATATCCACAATCAATCCAGTGTCTTCAGCAATGCTCATGAAGTCAGAAGGTCTAAGCAATCCGCTACCAGGTCGATCCCAGCGCATCAGCGCTTCTAAAGTGTGGACCTGTCCGTTCTTTAGATTCACAATTGGCTGCCAATGAACCAGCAACTCTTTATTCTCGATCGCTTTGCGTAAAGCATTCTCGGTATCAAATCTTGCTGAGAATTTTGCGCCATCTTTTTCATAAACCTGCACATGTGAAGTGGAGACTTTTGCTCGATACATGGCAGCATCCGCATTAGCTAACATTTGTGAAGCTGTGGCACCGGGCTCGGACATTGAGATTCCGACACTTGCGCCAATGAAGGCATCTTCTCCGCCAATATCAAAAGGTTTTGCAAGCGAGCGCACAATTCTTTCAGCTGCACGAATGGCTGCCTCTTGGTCACTGATGATTCTGGAAACAACTACAAATTCGTCGCCACCGAATCGGCAGACAAAGTCCGTTTCCTTCACCGCTTTGATGATTCGTTGAGCTGCTTCAATAAGTAGGTCATCACCAAGTGAGTGCCCCAACGAATCGTTTACGACTTTAAATCGATCTAAATCGCAAAAAAGAACGGTCACATTCGTTTCTTTATCTGCCAGAGCTTCATTTAGTTCAAGGTTCAAGGCATTGCGGTTTGGTAAGCCAGTGAGGCTGTCATGGTTTGCCTGGTAATGGAGTTGATCAGATGCATGTTTTAAAGCTGACCTAGCGCTGGCAACTTTCATTTCCTCGTCGGTGATGATCCTGCGAGCGCGACGGTAGGACTTTCCCACACTGATAGCAATCCAGGTCAACAACCAGACCGACATAATCAGAGTTAGCAGCAGAAGTGCTGCCTGGTTTCTTTCATTGTTGGCTCGCACCGCTGATAGTTCGCGCAAGATGCTTACGGCGTCTGTCTGATAGCGATTCAACCAAAGTCGAGAGTCGGTGATTATGGATGAGCGGGCAACGATCAAACGATTTCGATTTACCGGATCAGTTAGCTGGGTTACGCGGACTGTATCCAAAGCTGTAAAAAACGTTGGTGCAATCGATTGGCTAGCATTTTCATCAACACTCGAAATACTCTGGATCGCGTTATCCGTAGCTGTTAACTGGGCAGCGATTTTTTCTGAATCTCCAGTGTTTAGAACCTGATTGATTTCTTCAGCTAGAAGCACAACTTCTTGTTGGGCATCCAGGATAAATCCAGTTGTGATTTCAACTTGAGTAAGAAAAGCTGTTTCCCGATCTCTAGCCTCAGCGTTTCGCAGTGCGGAAAATCCAAGTGCTGCCAGAACAGTTATCAAAATCATGCTGACAGCAATTTGGGAGGCCTTCAAGCCAATCTTGAGGTCGTTTTCCAGCGAATCAGTTTCCGCTACTGTCTTTGGCATAGGCAAACTATGGCCTATGTGCGACCTGCTGGACAGAGATATCGCCAATTCGGGCGGCCCTTTGAATGGCTGAGAGCATCCGTGGACCAATCCAAACAAGTAAACCAGCGGTGAGTAAACCTCTCGGCAAATCAAATCCAAGGCTGGTGGCTAGATTGAATCGAATCCAAGAAAGTAGTCGCTCCACGATTTGAGCATCAGGGTCATAAGCAAGGCCCGATTGCAGGCCAATCGCGGTTGGCCAGAACCATAGATTCATCATCCAGCCGTAAAAGACGCCAGCGATAAGGCCGGTGCTACCAAGCAGCAGCCGGTTGGGCTGGTTGGTGGCTGAACGCAAAATTCCCGCTACGACTCCGATGGTGCCGGCTGTCACCATTTGATAGGGAAGCCACGGGCCAATTCCGCCGGTTGCAAGTGCGCTGAGGGCGATTGCTGAAACCCCAACCACAAAGCCGCTTGCTGCGCCGAGGGCAAAGCCCGAAATTATTACGATGGTCCAAATTGGTTCAATGCCTGCGACACCTGCTCCCAAAACTCGCACAACCATCGCAACAGACGTTAAGGCCGCAATGATGGCAAGTCTGCGGGCACTAAAGAAAGCGCCGATGATTTCAGCTGAAAACAAAAGCAGCGCAATTGGAATCACAGCCGACATCAAAACCGGAATCGCTAACTGGTTTATGAGAGCAGCGCGCTCGCCAGAGATGTAGAGCGGCCAAGTAATTGCAACTACTCCAAAAAGTGCTGCCAGGTAGGGGAGTTTTCTGCGGAACTGAATCATGAGGTTTTACCAATTGCATGTTGCAGCTGACCCAAACTTAAAAATGATTGGGATTCCAAAATTTCTGAAATCACTGACGATTTTGCAAGGCCTGGATGATGGTGAGTGGTTGGGGGACCAAAAGAAACTTGCTTGCCATCGGCAAGAAGAATCAAATTGGTACTTATGTCCGCGGCCGCTTCTATGTCGTGAGTTGCCCAAACTGTGACTAAATTTTCAGACTTTCGCTGTTCCAGCAGTTTTAGTAGTTGCGCTTTTCCAACGTAATCCAAACCACGAGTTGGTTCATCGAGTAGCAATACCTTTGGTCTTGCTGCTAAAGCAATTGCAATCGCCAACCACAGTTGTTGGCCGGCCGATAGATCGCGCGGGTGAGTCGCTAAATCAATACCGACATCAAAATTTGTAAGCTGTAACAGAGTTGAGCCAGCAGTTAAGCCTCTCCACTTATCGGCAAACTCACACTCCGCAGAAACAGTCTCGCCAACAAAGAGCTGCCCGGGCTGTTGCGGCACCAGCGATACGACGCCCAACAGTCCGCGAGCATCTAGTGATGCAGTTGTACGGTCCTCGATGGTGGCAGACCCTGCTACTGGCACAAAGTCACCGATGATTGAATGCAACAGCGTACTTTTGCCGGATCCGCTAGCCCCTACTACTGCAAGAACTTCACCCTGAACCAATTCAAAGTTGATGTTGCTCAGGATGGTTTGTTCAGATTTGGTTACTGACATTCCTGTGATTGAAATTATGGGCTGCTGTGCAATTTCGACCTCGGTAGCATTAGTGGGCGGCATTGAGGGAAAAACAAGATTGTGAAAATCGGTTCTACGCCACTTAAAAGTGTTTTGGCCAAGCAATCGCAAAATTTCCCGAGTTTTGATTGGTGCTCCAGATTCCAATGCAAAAGCATCAGGCGTGAAATCAACAATTCTTCCGTCATCAAGATGCCAAACCGAATCAACATGTTCCAGCCAAGTGTCATAGCGATGTTCACTCAACACGAACCCGAACTTATATTTGTCAGAGAGTTCGCAAAGCAAAGTGCGGAAATTCTGAGAACTCTCAAAATCTAGTGCGCTGGTTGGTTCATCGAGCAGCAGAAAACTCGGCCTCAGCACCAAAGCTGCAGCGATAGATACCCGCTGTGCCTCACCATCTGACAACGTCGCAACTTCCCGCTCCACTAGATGCGCAATTTCAAGTGCGTTGAGAATTTCTGCAAGCCATTCAGGCGCGATAACTACATTCGACTGCTGGGCACTAAACAATATTTCGGCAAGCACGGTTGATTGCACAAAACTGTCAAACGGATTTTGAAACACGTATCCGATTTTTGTGGGGTCGGGCACATGCTTTAAATTCATGATTTCAGAGCCAAACATTGCGATGCTGCCGCTGACTTGACCGCCAGTGTATTTTGGAATCAATCCAGACAGAATCCCTAACAGAGTTGATTTACCGGAACCAGTGTCTCCAGTTAACAAGATGCGGGCGTTGGAATTGATGCGCAAAACAGCGCTTTGGTCAAGCACATTTTTACCGTTGAAGCCAGCAGTTAAGTATTTGATTTCAATCATCTGCGCCGACTTTGATTAACGGAAGCAGAGCTGCAAAAGTGCCCAGGATGAGCATTGAGTTGAGCGTTTGTCCCAGATTCCAACTAACCATTTGGGAGTTGATGAAAACCAAGTTGTAGTTAGCAATTATCCAGAAGGTTAATAAGCCAAGCGGGATAATCGTCTTTAGTGATTGTGGGCTAATCTTGAAAGTGATTGACTTCAGCATTAAGAAAGTTAAAACTAACTGAAATACCAGCAATGCCAAAGTAGTCAAACCAAAATCTAAGTCAGCCGCAAACCAACCAAAACCCAAAGCCAATCCAATACTCCAGAGGATTGCGTACATGCGCCATTCTGTTTTTTGCGAATGGGTTCCATATCCACGCAACGCTAAGGCGGCTCCTAGGTTCACACTTCGATCTAGAGCGGTTTCGGTGAGTGGAATTAGGTTGCGTCCAAGTTGGCGAAATTTTGAGGAGTTCTGACCCCGCCAGCGATTGGCTTTGTTAAGTCTTTCCGCATCATTTGCAATCTGCGGCACAAAATTCAGAGTCATGGTGGCCAGAAGCCCAAACTCGGCAAAGTTTCGTGGAATTCGCTGAAGCAAATTCCTTGGATTAGATATTGTGGCAACACCAGCGATGATTATCACTAAGTTGGCTAGTCGGAGTGCCTGCATTAGACCGTATTCCAAACTGAGAGTTGTTATTTCTCCACCAATGCGAAGTCCAGCTAGGAAATTCGGTAATTCCGCGCTCGGTAGCGAGAAAAGCACGTCGGTGCCCATCGGTGTGCCAAACACAATCTGCAACATCAATCTAAAGAATGCGATGGCTAAAGCCGCTTTGAGTAACCACTTGAATCGAGTTATTTCAGTATCGGATTCAGCAAGTTTGAAAACTATCATCACCACAAATGCAGAGATCATTATCAGCGGCAAAAGTTGTGCAATTAGAGAAGTGATGGCTGCCAGGCTGATTCCCCAAGTCCACCAAAACCCTGCACTCAATTGTTGTTTGCTGATAACGCTTTGATTCATTGTTTGTTACCACGCTTTTTGAGAATCCAGAAGAGTCCTGCAGAGATAAACAAAGCGATGGCAAATGGCGCAAGCGAACTTGGATCTGTTTGCGATTCGGTATCGCTACCGCTAACAGGTTCAACTTTGTCGACCACCTCAACTGATTCGCCGCACCCAACTTCTGGATATGAGTTAAGCGCACAGACAAACCCTGCCTCCTCGCGGAGATCGACTACTTCTACTAGCGCCTGCATCGAGCTTGCAGTTGTTGAAATCTCAACACAATGTGTTTCAACTTGAGGCGGCGTGATGTCCATACCAGCATCGGCAGCAGTGCCGTAATCAATGACGATGCCCATTCGGACGACATCCGCTGAACTCTGGGTGTTTCCACAAATCTCTGCAAAACTCGGGTTGATTGAGGGCTCAGCTGTTTCATCGAGAGCTGCGCCAGTAGCGACAAATCGCCAACCTTGCACACTTCCATCCACAACTGGAGTTGCAGCTGCGCCAGCGCTTGCACTTATCCAGACACCATCCATCTGGAGCCAGTAACTCCAGTATCGGTATGAGGATTCACCACTTGCTGGATTGATGATCAGCATCGTCAATCCAGCAAGCATCAAAA
>JBIKSQ010000079.1:0-6131 GCA_044348555.1 Candidatus Nanopelagicales bacterium
GTAAATCTGGATCTTCCACGAAACGCTTTGATCTGTTTTACAGGCCTTTCGGGTTCTGGAAAATCAAGTCTGGCTTTTGACACGATTTTTGCTGAGGGTCAACGCAGGTATGTCGAATCTCTTTCCGCTTACGCCCGTCAGTTTCTCGGTCAGCTGGATAAGCCAGATGTAGATTTCATTGAGGGTCTATCGCCTGCAGTTTCAATCGATCAGAAATCAACAAACCGAAATCCGCGCTCAACTGTTGGAACAATTACTGAAGTCCACGATTACTTGCGATTGCTGTTTGCCCGAATCGGACTTCCGCACTGTCCTGAATGCGGCAAGGCAATTTCAAAGCAATCTCCCCAGCAAGTGGTGGATCAGATTTTGAAGTTGCCAGCTGGCGAGAAGTTCCAAGTGCTGGCACCCGTCATTCGTGAGCGCAAAGGTGAATACACCGACCTATTTCGAGTTCTTCATGCGCAGGGTTATGCCCGAGTTCGGGTTGATGGTGTGGTCCACACGCTTCCGGATGTTCCAGCGTTAAAGAAGCAGGAAAAGCACACGATTGAAGTAGTGGTTGATCGTTTGCAAGTAAAGACAGAATCTCGGCGCCGGATAACGGACAGCATCGAGACAGCTCTGCGGGTGGGTGAGGGAGTCGTGATCCTCGATTTAGTGGATCGTGCCGAAAAAGACCCTGAGCGCGAACTGCTTTTCAGCGAACATCTTGCATGTGCCGATGATGGACTTTCTTTCGAGACACTAGAACCTAGAAGCTTTTCGTTCAACTCTCCTTTTGGCGCCTGTACAGAATGTTCGGGTATTGGTACAAAAATGGAAGTGGATGAAGACCTGGTTGTGCCGGATCCCGAACTGACTTTGTATCAAGGGGCGATTGCTCCGTGGGCGATGGGAACTGTTTCGGAATATTTCATTCGGTTGCTTGAAGGTTTGTCCAAAGAGATGGGATTCAAACTTTCAACTCCATTTGAAAAATTACCCGCAAAGGCAAAGAAGGCAATCTTGTATGGACATGACCATGAGGTGCATGTCTCTTACAAGAACCGATACGGTCGAACCAGGACTTACGACACCGGGTTTGAAGGCGTCATTCCGTTTGTGAAACGCCGTCACTCGGAAGCCGAGAGTGACACAGTTCGCGAGAAGTTTGAAAACTTCATGCGGGAAGCCCCATGTGAAGCATGTGCTGGTCAAAGATTGAAGCCGGAGATTTTGGCTGTGACAGTATCTGGCAAAAATATTGCTCAGGTTTCTGAAATGCCAATCGGTGAATGCGCCAAATTCCTGTTGAACTTGAAGCTAAAAGCCCGAGACAAAGTTGTAGCCGAACGGGTTTTGAAGGAAGTGAACGAGCGGCTGGCCTTCTTGGTAGATGTTGGGCTGGATTATTTGAGCCTTAATCGAAATGCCGGCACTTTGGCTGGTGGTGAGGCGCAGCGCATTCGATTGGCTACCCAGATTGGATCTGGCCTCGTAGGTGTGTTGTATGTGTTGGACGAGCCAAGTATTGGTTTGCATCAGCGGGATAATCAGCGATTGATTCAGACTCTCATCAAGTTACGCGATTTGGGCAACACGCTAATTGTTGTTGAACATGATGAGGAAACAATCAAGACAGCAGACTGGATTGTGGACATTGGGCCAAAAGCCGGTGAACATGGTGGTGAAGTCGTTGTCAGTGGTCCGTATAGTGAATTGATTTCTAATCCTGATTCGATTACCGGTGCATACATTTCTGGCCGAATGAAGATTGAAGTTCCAAAGAATCGACGAGAAGTTGATTTAGACAGAGTCGTCAGTGTTATCGGAGCTGAAGAAAATAATCTTCGCAAAGTCGATGTTGACTTTCCGCTAGGTGTGTTTACAGCTGTTACAGGCGTAAGTGGAAGCGGCAAGTCCACACTTGTAAACGAGATACTGTATTCGGCGCTTGCGCGTCGGTTAATGGGGTCGCGAACTCTTCCAGGCAAGCACAAGAAGATTTTGGGAATAGATCAACTAGACAAGGTCGTTCATGTCGACCAAAGTCCAATTGGTCGAACTCCTCGTTCTAACCCTGCTACCTACACTGGAATGTTTGATCATATTCGTAAGTTGTTTAGCGAAACCCAAGAAGCAAAAATTCGAGGTTACTTGCCTGGTCGCTTCTCGTTCAACGTTAAAGGTGGTCGCTGCGAAGGTTGTTCGGGCGATGGCACCATCAAAATCGAAATGAACTTCTTGCCAGATGTGTATGTGCCTTGCGAAGTTTGCAACGGGCTGCGGTACAACCGAGAGACTCTCGAAGTTCACTACAAGAACAAGACCATTTCAGAAGTTTTGAATATGCCCATCGAAGATGCGCTGGAGTTTTTCCAAGCTATTCCAACCATTGCGCGGCATTTGCAGACGCTTGTTGATGTTGGGCTTGGTTATGTTCGACTAGGTCAAAGTGCTCCTACCCTCTCGGGCGGTGAGGCACAGCGCGTGAAGTTGGCAACTGAGCTGCAGAAGCGAGCGACAGGTCGCACTATTTATGTACTCGATGAACCCACAACCGGATTGCATTTTGCCGACATTCATAAACTGCTTGGGGTTTTGCAAACCCTGGTTGACAAGGGCAACACTGTCATTGTGATTGAGCACAATCTTGACGTTATAAAATCAGCCGACTGGGTGATAGATATGGGTCCAGAAGGCGGTTCTGGTGGTGGCACCTTGATAACGGCTGGAACACCAGAGCAGGTAGCTAAGCATCCGACTAGCTACACCGGCAAATACTTAGCGCCCCTTTTAGGCTAGCAATGTTTGAGTGGCGTCCTAAAACCAGTGACATCCCAACCGCGGCTGGGGTTTATCGGTATTGGGATGAAACCGGTCGGGTTATTTATGTCGGTAAAGCAAAAAATCTCCGCAATCGAATTTCTTCCTACTTCGCAGATCTTGGTGGAACCCACCCGCGTACGCTGAAGATGCTACAAACTGCAGTCACGATTGACTGGGTGGTGGTTAATAGTGAAGTAGAGGCGTTGCAGCTTGAGCATGCTTGGATCAACGAGTACGACCCAAGATTCAATGTGCGTTTCAAAGACGACAAGTCATACCCTTGGTTAGCCATTTCCCTGAACGAAAAGTTCCCCAGAATTTTTCTGTATCGAGGAGAACGAAAGCCTGGGCTTAAGTATTTTGGTCCATACATTCAAGCCTGGCAGGTCCGCGAAACAATAGATCGCATCCTGCGGGTCTATCCAGTCCGAACATGTTCGACTGGAGTTTTTCAACGCGCTGCCAAGTCTGGCAATCCATGTTTGCTTGGATATATCGGTAAATGCGATGCCCCTTGTGTTGGTCGAATATCTCCTGAGGACCATCGAGCGTTGATGGGGGATTTGATATCGCTAATCAACGGCAAGACCAAACCAGCGATTGATAAGTTGACGCTTGAGATGAAAACGGCAGCGGCTGCCCTCGAGTTTGAAAAAGCAACCGCTGCTCGTGATGCGATTGAAAGTGTTGACTGGATTACACAACGAAGCGCCGTCGTGCTTGATAGTGGGGTTTCACTGGATGCTTTTGCAATCAGCAACGATGAGTTAGCGGCAGCCGTGCAAGTTTTCTATATTCGGGATGGCAAAGTTGTTGGGCAGCGGTCTCTACTTACTGATATGCCACTAGATGTTCCCAGCGGTGAAGTGCTTTTTCAAGCGATGTTGGCAATCTACTCAGATGCAGATGAAGATAGTCGGCCGCCAAAAATCGTACTTTCGAACTTTCTCCCTAAGGATGTAGAAACCGCTAGCAGTGCTCTGTCGAAGCTTCGGGGTGGTACGGTCGAAATGCTGCTGCCGCAGCGCGGATCAAAAGCCGACCTGATTGATACGGTTAAGCAAAATGCCGATGCAGCGTTGGCGTTATATCGCTCACGCCGCGGTGCCGACCTCGCAAGCCGGGGTAAAGCGCTGAGCGAGATCGCCGACTACCTAGAGCTTCCCAGTCAACCGCTGCGGATTGAATGCATTGATATTTCACATCATGCCGGCGAAGCGGTTGTTGCATCGTTAGTTGTCTTTGAAGACGGTTTGCCTTCTACTAAGGATTATCGAAGCTACGTCCTTAAACATGAACAAGGAAACAACGATGTGTTGAGCATCTCAGAAATCGTTGAGCGGAGATTTGCAAACGACGATGCCAAGAAGTACCGATACCCACCGAGTTTGTTTATTGTTGATGGTGGAGCACCTCAGGTAAATGCTGCTGCAAAAGCTATGCAAGCACTGGGTGTTCAAGTTCCAGTTGTTGGGATTGCTAAGCGACTAGAAGAGGTTTGGTTGCCGCAGCAGAGTGATCCCATAATTTTCCCTCGAACTAGTGATGGATTGTTCCTAATTCAGCGAATTCGAGATGAAGCACATCGGGTTGCTATCACGCACTCCCAAAAAAGGATGCAAAAAGTGCGCAAGCGTTCCATTTTGGAAGAGATTCCTGGTGTGGGGGAGAAGCGGGCAAAGGTTCTCATCAAGCATTTTGGCTCCGTGAAGCAAATCCGCGCCGCCAAGGCTGAGGACTTGCAGGCGGTAAATGGGATTTCACTCGAGCTCGCCGAGCAGATTATTAGTTTCCTAAATGCCCAGAATAATCAGGCGATAAACGTCACAACTGGCGAGATTATTGAGGGTGCTTGACTCGTCTGAGAGAGTTAGCGCGTGGATGGAAACTTCGAGTTAGTAGTCGTGACCGGTATGTCTGGTGCCGGCCGCAGCACTGCTGCAAACGCGCTTGAAGATCTTGGATTTATGGTGATTGACAATCTGCCACCGCAAGTTTTGAAATCAACCGTTGAGTTACTTCAGAAGAATCAAGAAGTTTCAAAATTGGCAGTAGTTGTGGACGTTCGGGGTGGTTCACTCTTTAACGATTTGTCGCAATCGGTCCAAGATGTCTCTGGGCTAGTATCGAAACTGAAGGTTATATTTCTAGAGGCTTCCGATGTTGCGTTGGTTCGCAGATTTGAAAGTAGTCGACGCCCGCACCCACTGCAACATGGTGATGGATTGTTAACTGCGATTCTGGCCGAGCGTGAACTCCTATCAACAATTCGGGATCAGTCAGATTTGATAATCGACACAACCGATAGAAATGTGCATGAACTTCGTCGAGTTGTTGAGTCAAACTTTGATGAGTTTGATGCAAAACTTCGTTTAACGATTGTAAGTTTTGGATTTAAATACGGATTGCCGATGGATGCAGATTTGGTTGCCGATATGCGCTTCTTGCCGAATCCCTATTGGCAGCCAGAACTAAAGGATTTAACTGGAATCGATGCACCTGTTAGCGACTTCGTAATGAGCCATATGGATGCGCAGAATTTCCTAAAGTCATATGTCGAGATGTTGCAGTTGGTAATTCCTGGATATCTGCGCGAGGGCAAGAAGTTTGCGACGGTTGCGATTGGTTGTACTGGTGGTCAACATCGATCGGTTGCCATCGCTGAGAATTTGGCTGCGAGACTTGCAATTGACGGACTAGAAGTACAGGTAATGCATCGAGACCGGGGGCGGGAATGAAAGTTGTTGCATTAGGCGGGGGACATGGTTTAGCGGCGACTTTGTCATCGTTGAAGAAAATCGCAGGTGCCGAGATCACCGCCATTGTGGGAGTTTCGGACAACGGTGGCAGTTCTGGCAGATTGCGGGCCGAGTTTGGGGTGTTGCCGCCGGGTGATTTGCGGATGGCTCTAACGGCGTTATGTGATGATGGTGAAAAGTCATGGGCTGAGGTGTTGCAGTTTCGGTTTGCCGGTCAAGGCCCGCTAGCTGGCCATTCAGCCGGCAATCTTTTAATCACTGCTTTGTGGCAATCCAAGCAAAACATCGTGCAAGGTTTAGATGCCGTTTCAAATCTGCTTCATGCCAAAGGTCGAGTTTTGCCATTGGCCTTAACCCCGATTGATCTGGTGGCTGAAACCATCACTTCGGCTGGAACGCTGGAGATCGTCCAAGGTCAAGTAGAGATTGCGACAACTCCGAACAGAGTTGTAAAGATTCTGACCGATGGCAGCAATGTTGAGGCCTGCCCGGAAACGTTAGAAGCGATTGGAGCCGCCGAGGTTGTGGTGCTAGGTCCGGGCTCGTGGTTTACCAGCGTTT
>JBIKSQ010000080.1:0-6101 GCA_044348555.1 Candidatus Nanopelagicales bacterium
GGCGATTTTCCGCAATCGCTTTTTGCGCAATCAGCCGAGAAGTCACACCGTTTGCAAAAACGTAATCGGGTTGAACTTGCTCCAGAAATTCCAGCATTTCACCGATGGTGTGTTTGGCTGAGTCTCTAATCCAGCGGTACCCGCCTGTGCCAAGGTAACTGAGCGGCACTCCGGTTGGCTTACGGTCAGTGTCTTCTTTATGCAATCGCAACTCGCCCATCTTGGCATCAGCCTTGCGGTTGAACCAGTTCCATTCAATCAATATGAGCGCGGACTGGATTGAACTGTTCACTGGTGCATAGCGCAAACCAACGATTGGCCGACCAGTGGATCCACTTGTACGAAATCTCGGAAAGTGTTTCGGGTCATGTTTGGTTGGCAAGATTTCCATTTTTGGACCGTGCTCTTGTACTTCAGCACGAGTCATGATTGGGATACACGAAAGCATTAGCTCCATTGAAGGAGCAGCATTCACGCCAGCAAACTCTTGCGAAATTCGTCTTTTCCACCATGGATTGTTTTGACTTGCATGAGCGAGCAACCGTCGGAAATCAGTCATGATGATTTTTTCATTTTCGGCAACACTGGCTTTGGCTAATTGCAAATATCGATCTCTGATCAAGATTGCAGGTTTTGGTTTTTCAGCGGCCATGCGCTGAGGGTACTCAATCATTTTTGGAATGTAAGTAGAGGCAAAGTTTGTTGCAATAAAAAATTGGCCAGCCCTAAGGCTGGCCAATTTCAGAATGTTGATTTAGTAGAAGTCCTCATTCAAGCGGACATCTTCTAGGCGGACTGCTTCGCCACTACCTGAACCGAAGCCGATGTCGCCGTAATCATCTGCGAAGGACGAGATGTTTGCGTACAACGCAGCTTTCGCTTCGTCGGTTGGGGTAACCGTGACGTTGCGGTACTGCGCAAGGCCGGTACCAGCTGGGATGAGCTTGCCCAAGATGACGTTTTCCTTGAGGCCGAGCAAGCGATCGCTCTTGGCCTGAAGTGCTGCGTCGGTAAGAACCTTTGTGGTCTCCTGGAAGGAAGCGGCTGACAACCATGATTCGGTTGCAAGCGATGCCTTGGTGATACCCATAAGTTCTGGACGACCAGTAGCAGGAGTGCCGCCAGCTTTTGCAACTTCGCGGTTGCGAGCAACAAACTCTGAACGATCAACCAAATCGCCATCAAGCAAATCAGTGTCGCCACTGTCCACGATGACAATTCGACGGAGCATCTGACGCACGATAACTTCAATGTGCTTATCGTGAATGCTCTGACCCTGGCCGCGATACACGTCCTGAACCTGTTCAACCAAGAAGCGTTGCGCCTCGTTGATACCCTGTACTTCGAGCTTGTCCTTTGGATCGATAACACCTTGAGTTAACTTCTGACCAACAATTACGCGGTCACCAGCCTTCACGGTCTTCTCTTTCTTGGAGATGCCCTTGTACTTAATCTCTTCTGAACCATCATCTGGAATTACATAGATGATCTGCTCTTTATCGGTAACTTCGATTCGCACAACACCATCAGCGTGGCTGATAACAGCCTTGCCTTTTGGATCACGAGCTTCAAAGAGTTCAACCACGCGAGGTAGACCGTGAGTGATGTCACGAGCTCCCTTTTCACCAACCGCACCACCAGTGTGGAAGGTACGCATTGTGAGCTGAGTTCCTGGTTCACCAATCGACTGAGCTGCAATGATGCCAATGGCTTCACCGATTTCAACCGGACGGTTGGTTGCCAAACTGAATCCGTAGCAAGCACCACAAGTGCTGAGCTTCGAGTCACAAGTAAGGACTGAACGTACCTTGATGTGAGTTACGCCAGCTGCAATAAATTCATCAACCATGCTGTTAGTGACAGTGGTGTTACGAGGAGCCAAAACTGTGCCCTTTGCATCAACTACATCATCACTTACTGCACGTGAAACCACTGCGGTTTCAGCGTGTGGTTGGCGAACTACTACGCCGTTCTCTTCAAAGCCGATAACTTTTTCGAGACCGCGTTCGGTGCCACATTCAGCTTCGCGGACGATTACATCCTGGGAAACGTCAACGAGGCGTCGAGTTAGGTAACCCGCGTCAGCGGTACGAAGTGCGGTATCTGCAAGACCCTTACGGGCACCGTAAGCCGAGATGAAGTATTCCAACATGGAAAGGCCTTCACGGAAGTTCGACTTAATCGGACGCGGCATGATCTCACCCTTGGTGTTAGCCACGAGGCCACGCATACCGGCGAGCTGACGAACCTGAAGCATGTTGCCTCGAGCGCCCGAGTCAGCCATCTTGAAGACTGGGTTCGATTCGTCGAAGTTCTTCAACATCTCGCGACCAACTTCGTCGGTGACTTTGGTCCAGATATCAATCTGTTCCTGACGGCGTTCAGCATCGGTGATCAAACCACGTTCGTAGTTCTTTTCAACCTTTGCGGCTTCGTCTTCAGCTGCAGCTAGTAGAACAGCTTTAGATTCTGGAACCACAACGTCGGCAATACCTACAGATACACCTGCACGGGTTGCCCAGTAGAAACCAAGTGTCTTTAGATTGTCCAAAGTTCCAGCAACCGCAACCTTTGGATACACCTCTGTCATTCGGTTAATAATTTCGCCAAGAATTTTCTTGCCGACCACTGAGTTGACGTATGGGTAATCTGCTGGCAACGCGTCGTTGAAGATTGCGCGACCAAGTGTGGTTTCGATAATGAGTGCATCACCAAATTTGAAATCTGCAGGTGCAGTAATTCCAGCACTTGGAGTTACGTTATCCAAACGCAGTTTGATTTTTGCACGCAAGTCCAAGTCACCAAGATCGAATGCCATGATGGCTTCCGAGGTGCTGGTAAATGCGCGGCCTTCGCCAGCAGCACCGTTGTCTTCACCAGTCAAGTGGTAGATACCAAGAACCATGTCCTGAGTTGGAGTGGTGATTGGCTTACCGGATGCTGGGGACAAGATGTTGTTGGATGAAAGCATCAAGATGCGAGCTTCCGCCTGAGCTTCTGCACTCAAAGGTACGTGAACAGCCATCTGGTCACCGTCGAAGTCAGCGTTGAATGCTGTACATACAAGTGGGTGAATCTGGATTGCTTTACCTTCAATAAGTTTTGGCTCGAACGCCTGGATACCCAAGCGGTGCAGAGTTGGTGCGCGGTTCAGTAATACTGGATGTTCAGTAATTACTTCTTCCAACACATCCCAAACGATTGAACGACTACGTTCAACCATTCGCTTTGCACTCTTGATGTTCTGAGCGTGGTTGAGATCGACCAGGCGCTTCATAACGAATGGCTTGAAGAGTTCAAGTGCCATCTGCTTAGGTAGACCACACTGATGCAATTTCAGCTGTGGACCAACCACGATAACTGAACGGCCTGAGTAGTCAACGCGCTTGCCGAGCAAGTTCTGACGGAAACGACCCTGCTTGCCCTTGAGCATATCGCTCAAAGACTTGAGTGGACGGTTTGATTGACCAGTAACTGGGCGACCACGGCGGCCGTTGTCGAACAATGCATCGACAGCTTCCTGCAGCATTCGCTTTTCGTTGTTGACGATAATTTCTGGAGCGTTTAGATCCAGTAGTCGCTTCAAACGAGTGTTACGAGTAATCACACGACGGTAAAGATCGTTGAGATCTGAGGTCGCAAAGCGGCCACCATCAAGCTGCACCATTGGACGCAAATCTGGTGGAATAACTGGAACCACATCGAGCACCATTGCAGCTGGTGAAGTACCAGTGCTCAAGAATGACTGCACAACTTTGAGGCGCTTGAGGGATCGAGTCTTCTTCTGACCCTTACCGTTCTTCACGATGTCGCGAAGTTTTACGGATTCAGCTTCGAGGTCGAAAGTTGCAAGGCGCTTCTGAATTGCAGCAGCACCCATTCCGCCTTCGAACCAACGGCCGTATTCGGTGCGCATTGCCCGGTAGAGCTTGTCGTCACCTTCGAGGTCTTGGACCTTCAAGTTTTTGAAGCGATCAAAAATCTTTTGGATTCGATCGATTTCAGCATCAAAATTCTTGCGGATTGCGGCCATGTCGCGTTCGCCGTTTTCGCGAACCTTACGCTTCTGATCGCTCTTGGCGCCTTCTGCTTCAAGTTCAGCTAGTTCAGCTTCCATGCGCTGTGCGCGAACTTCGATTTCACCATCACGCTTTTTTGCAAGGTTGTTGATTTTGCGGGACAGTTCTTGTTCGAGTCGCGGAAGGTTTTCGTGACGACCTGCTTCATCCACAAACGTAATCATGTTTGCAGCAAAGTAGATGACTTTTTCTAAGTCCTTTGGAGCGAGGTCCAACAAGTAACCCATGCGGCTTGGCACACCTTTGAAGTACCAGATGTGAGTTACAGGAGCTGAAAGCTCGATGTGACCCATGCGGTCACGACGAACCTTGGAACGGGTAACTTCAACACCACAACGTTCGCAGACGATGCCCTTGTAACGGACTCGCTTGTATTTGCCACAGTAACATTCCCAGTCACGGGTAGGTCCGAAGATCTTTTCGCAGAAAAGACCATCTTTCTCTGGCTTCAACGTACGGTAGTTAATTGTTTCTGGCTTCTTGACTTCGCCATGTGACCATTTACGAATGTGGTCAGCGCTGGCTAGACCAATTCGTAGTTGCTCGAACAGATTCACATCTAACACGGTTGATATTCCTTAATCGATTTGTTCGAAGTTTTCGGGCGGTGCGCTTAGCGCTCTTCAACACTGGAAGGTTCGGCACGGGATAGATCAATTCCGAGACCTTCAAGGTTTCGGGAATCTGTCTCGTCCTGAATTTCTTTCAGTTCGATTGCTTGACCTGCGCTGTTGATTACTTCAACGTTGAGGCAAAGTGATTGCATTTCCTTTAGCAATACGCGGAATGATTCCGGAATGCCTGGCTCTGGAACGTTCTCGCCCTTGACGATGGATTCATAAACCTTTACGCGGCCATGAACATCGTCAGACTTGATGGTGAGTAATTCCTGTAGAGCGTAGGAAGCACCGTATGCCTCGAGCGCCCAAACTTCCATTTCACCAAAGCGCTGTCCACCAAATTGCGCTTTACCGCCAAGTGGTTGCTGAGTGATCATGGAGTAAGGACCGGTTGAGCGGGCGTGAATCTTGTCGTCCACCAAGTGGTGCAGTTTCAAGATGTACTTGTAGCCGACAGTAATTTCGCCTGGGAATGGTTCGCCGGAGCGGCCATCAAACAAACGAGCTTTACCTTTGCCGTTAACAAGACGTTCGCCGTTTTGTGATGCGTTGGTGGAAGCCAACAAACCACGAACTTCGACTTCTTCGGCGCCATCGAAAACTGGGGTTGCAACACGTGTACCAGGAGCAGCCTTGCGAGCTTCTGGCTTGATGTTCTTTGCCCAATCTGGATTGCCTTCGATTTCCCAACCATTCTTGGCTACCCAACCGAAGTGAGTTTCCAAAATCTGGCCGATGTTCATACGGCTTGGAACACCGAGTGGGTTCAAGACGATGTCAACCGGAGTTCCATCTTCAAGGAATGGCATGTCTTCGACTGGAAGGATCTTTGAGATAACACCCTTGTTGCCGTGACGGCCTGCAAGCTTGTCGCCTTCAGTGATCTTTCGCTTCTGTGCAATGTAAACGCGAACAAGTTGGTTTACATCGTTTGGAAGTGAATCTTCATCTTTGTCGAAAACTCGAACGTCAACAATTACGCCAGATTCACCGTGTGGAACCTGTAGTGACGTATCGCGAACTTCGCGAGCCTTTTCACCAAAGATTGCACGAAGCAAACGCTCTTCTGGAGTTAGTTCGGTTTCGCCCTTAGGGGTGACCTTGCCAACCAAAATGTCGCCTGGCACAACTTCAGCACCGATGCGGATGATGCCGCGTTCGTCGAGATCTTTAAGAACTTCTTCGCTGACGTTTGGAATGTCGCGCGTGATTTCTTCTTCACCGAGCTTGGTGTTGCGGGCATCGATTTCATATTCCTCAATGTGAATTGAGGTTAAGACATCGTCCTGCACCAAACGCTGCGAAAGAATGATCGCGTCTTCGTAGTTGTGGCCTTCCCATGGCATGAACGCCACGAGCAGGTTCCGACCCAAAGCCATTTCGCCGTTGTGAGTTGCAGGTC
>JBIKSQ010000081.1:0-6054 GCA_044348555.1 Candidatus Nanopelagicales bacterium
ATCATGGTGATATCAACATTGAGTTATTCCCAAATCATGCTCCAAAAACTGTAGCTAACTTCGTTGGCTTAGCAGATGGCACTCGCGAATGGATTGACCCAAAGACCAGCAAACCAGCTGCAGGTCCGCTTTACAAAGATGTAGTTTTCCATCGAGTAATTGCAGGATTCATGATTCAAGGCGGAGACCCAGCCGGCAATGGCACGGGTGGACCGGGCTACCGTTTTGAGGACGAGCCACATCCAGAAAAAACTTTCGATCGTCCCTACCTACTTGCAATGGCAAACGCAGGCCCAGGAACCAACGGTAGTCAGTTCTTTATTACCGTTACAAAGACTGAATACCTCAACTTCAAGCACACAATTTTTGGTGAAGTTGCAGATGGTCCAAGTCGCGAAGTTGTAGACAAGATTGCAAATGTACGTACCGGTCAGATGGATCGACCAGTCGACGCTGTTGTTATTAGCAGCATCACCATCAATGCATGAGTGAAGAACTAGTCCCAACCTGCAGTCGACATCCGGGAACTGAAACTCGGATGTCGTGCAGGTTGTGTGAAACCCCAATCTGTCCAGCTTGTATGAAAGCTGATCACATTGGTTTTCAGTGCCCAGCCTGTGCCGGCGCAAACACTCAGCGCATCAAATATTTCCAACCCAAAAAAGCTGTTGTAACAAATTTCATCATCGGCATCTGTGTTGCAGTATTTGTGGGAGGTGAAATTTCCGGATTCAATTTGCCGGCTTATTTCGGTCTTGCTGGATACGCGATTGACCCAATGGGTGAGTACTACCGATTCATCACTGCGATGTTTTTGCATGGCAGCATCATGCACATCGTCTTCAACATGTTGATTCTGCATAACCTGGGAAATGTTTTAGAACCAGGCTTGGGTGTCAAACGTTTTGTTTTACTATATTTCGCGTCTGGCCTAGGTGGTGGAATTGCATCAATCACATTCAACAACCCGCTGGTCTTTTCGGTTGGCGCTAGTGGTGCAATTTTTGGGTTGATGGGAGCTTTTGCGGTTTTGTCGCGAGATTTCCGCTTTGATAATCGCCAAATCATGATCCTGATTGGAATCAACCTAGTTATCGGATTTATTGTCCCCGGTATCGACTGGATGGCTCATTTAGGTGGTTTAGCTACTGGTGCTGTGCTGGCGAGCATCTTCCAGAGAGTCCCAAGTCGAGGCTAAAAACTCCAAAATAAGTTATCCACAGACTTGTCCACACATGGGGATGAATTACACGCGTGTAATTCGATTGAAAATCAGTAAGTTCTAGAACTACTTCCAGCGGGTGGAAAGCGCAAAACCAATAGACATCAAACCAAACCCAATGCCAACGTTCTCAAGGTTGCTTAAATCCTGCATAAGCGGGATCTGCGGACCAGCCACATAGAAGGTCACGACCCAAAGCAGGCCAATGACCATGAAAGCAATCATTGTTGGGGCTAACCAGCGTGGTGAGTCAAAGTTAACTGGCTCGCGGGAAACCGAAAACTCAGTTCCAGTAGAGACGGAATCGTCTTTTTTACGGCGCTTAGAGATTGGCATAACTACTCCTAATTCAGTGCGCGCAGGTTAGCCCAAAAACCGCGTACCGTACGACCCGTGAAGCAATTTCGTAGCGTCAAAATCAGCACCATGGTGCTCATGCTGAGCGCCGGAATTGCCATCGGAGCTACCGCCAATGTCGCCGGCGGGACCGATTTACGCTCCGAGCGCTCATTGGACCTAAAAGGACTCGTAATCCAGCGGGTGAACGATGTTGAGGCTTGGGAGGCGCGCAACCAAGATCTGCGTACCGAATTCAATCAGCTGATTAACGAAAATTGGTCTCCTGAATTAATCAAGTTACAGCAAACTTTGACATCTTCAAAGAATGCGGCTGGTTTTTCGGCGGTTAGCGGTCCGGGCCTGACTGTCATTCTCGATGACGCACCCTATGACCCGCAGGATGGATCCAACATCGACTTCGATCCAAACTGGCTGTTGATTCATCAGGAAGATATTCAAGTAGTTATTAACGCACTTGTAGCCGGCGGCGCAGATGCAATCTCACTTATGGATCAGCGCATCGTGGCAGTTTCAGACATCAAATGTGTTGGCTCAACGTTGCTTGTGAATGGCCGGGTTTATTCACCGCCGTTCGTAATCAAAGCGGTTGGACCAATCAAGAAAATGCAAAAAAGTTTAGACAACGATGAGGCTGTCACTTTTCTGCGTGACATGGCCACAACCTTTAATCTTTTTTATGGCACAACCCCGTCTCAGCGAATCTCAATCCCAAGTTATTCAAGTGTTCCAATTTTTCAGTACGTAAAGCCAATCGAATAGAAGTTTGAGAGAATTCATTTATGACAACCCGAATTCTGGTTATAGATAACTACGACTCGTTCGTTTTCAACATTGTTCAATACCTCGCTCAACTCGGCGCAGATGTAACAGTTAAACGAAACGATGAAGTTGCGGTTGATGCAGCTGATGGTTTCGATGGTGTTCTACTTTCACCTGGTCCGGGTACTCCAGCCGATGCAGGTATCTGTTTGGAAATGGTTCGGTATTGTGCAGAAAAAGAGATTCCACTTTTCGGTGTCTGTTTGGGACATCAAGCAATTGCCGAAAGTTTCGGCGCAACGGTTTCGCGAGCTCCCGAACTTCTACACGGAAAAACCTCGCAAGTTTTTCATCAGGGTGAGAGTGTCATGAGCTCGTTGCCACAGCCGTTCACTGCTACTCGTTACCACTCACTCGCGGTTGAAGTTCCAACAGTTCCAGATGAATTAGAAGTCACTGCCCAGACTGAAAGTGGCGTAATCATGGGATTGCGTCATAAGTCGAAGTCCATAGAAGGTGTGCAATTTCATCCGGAATCTGTATTAACAGAAGGCGGACACCGAATGCTGGCAGAGTGGCTGGCGAATTGTGGCGACACAGAGGCGATCGCAAACAGCGCAGGATTAGCGCCGGTTGTTGGCAAAAGTATTTAAATAAAAAAGTGGGCTACTGAAAACTTAGTTGTCTTCAGTAGCCCACTTTGATGTTTAGAGGGAACCTGGATCGCCATCACTTGGGTCTGGATCAGGTGGCAACACTGAATAAGTAAGTGTTACCTTGATACCAAACTTCGCACTGGCTGCGCTTGGAGTTTGTGCCAGAACTGTGTTTTCAGCGACGGTGTCATCTTCCTGTGGCTGCGTTAGTACTTGGAAACCAGCCGCAGACAAAGTGCTAGTAGCTGTAGCGAGGTCCAGTCCAACCACGTTTGGTAGATCAACTTTTCCACTTGAGACCACAATGCCAATCGCGGTACCAGTCTCGACCAGAGTTCCAACCACTGGGTCGCTGCGCAGAACTGTGTTGGCTGGCAGTGGACTGTTTTCGAACGTGACCGCCCCAAGCGTCAAACCGATGGCTTCAAATGCCGCTCGAGCATCGTCAGGCGAGAGGAAATTTGCCACTGAAGGAACCGGAACTTGATCCGGTGCTGATGCAATCACTAAATCAACCGCACTGCCTTTATCAACCATTGTGGTGGCGTTTGGGTTTTGGCTTATGACGGTATTGATAGGTCGATCGGTAGCTTCTTCGTAAGCAACCGTGCCTACAGCAAGTCCAACATTTTCCAGTCGCGTTTCAGCAATTTCTAGAGTTAGTCCAGTTAAATCTGGCGTTTCAACCTGTTCAATGCCAGGCGTTGAGAAAAGTGAAGTGAGCATAAAGATTGCGCCTGCAACAAGTGCCAGCACCGCGGCACCCGCAGCTCCCCAAACAACATAGTTGGGTTTGGTTTCAGTATCACTAGTGGTCTCGGGATTCACTGGAGTTGTCTTTTCAATTTTTGGCATGGCTCTGGTCGCATCTAAATCATCCTGTCTTACTTGTGCAGGGTTTACCCCTACTGGATTCTTGCCACTGAGCAGAGCATCAACATCCAAGCGCATTGCAGCAGCGCTCGCGTAACGCTCAGCTGGTGATTTAGCTAGGGCTTTGAGAATCACACCATCAAAGTTTGTTGGCACAACTGGATTCAAACCAGATGGCAACATCGGAGGTTCGGAAACATGTTGGTATGCAATCGCTACTGGTGAATCGCCAACAAATGGTGGCTGTCCTGTTAGCAGTTCGTATAGTAAACAACCGGTTGAATAAAGATCGCTGCGCGCATCTACAACTTCACCTCGAGCTTGTTCAGGACTCAAGTACTGCGCGGTTCCCATAACTGCGTTTGTGTGAGTCATGGTGGCTGAAGCATCGGCCAAAGCACGCGCAATACCGAAGTCCATAACTTTCACACTGCCAGTCGTAGTAATCATGATGTTTGCTGGCTTGATATCGCGGTGCACAATTCCATGACGATGGCTGTAATCCAGAGCTGCCAAAATTTCCGAAACAATGTCGAGTGCGCGTTCAGGCGAAACTAGTTTTTTACTCGCCAACACCTGACGCAGTGTCATACCGCTGACTCGCTCCATAACAATCCATGGAACTGTGACTGTGTTGATTCCCGAAGGAACTTCATCTTCACCTGTGTCGAATACTGAAACAATGT
This sequence comes from Candidatus Nanopelagicales bacterium, assembly GCA_044348555.1. Lineage (GTDB taxonomy): Bacteria > Actinomycetota > Actinomycetes > S36-B12 > UBA5976 > JAFMIT01. Next base: position 4,557 of record JBIKSQ010000081.1, read on the forward strand.
TTGGATGATTCAAACTTGCAGCACTTTGAGCTTCTCGGCGAAACCGACTCAGAAAAGCTGGATCTTGCGCTAGATCTTGTCGTAAAACTTTGATCGCTACATCGCGGCCCAGCCGCTGGTCCACCCCATGGTAAACCTCAGCCATGCCACCTCTACCAATAACTTCTTGTAATTGGTAACGGCCACCGAGAGTTCGTCCTACACCAGTCATTTGCGCTCCTTCTGAGCCTATTCTGCCTTGATTATTTGATTTTTCATTTCATCGCTGCCGCGATTACTTTTGCCGCAATCGGCCCAGCCAGTTGGTTTCCACTTACCTCTACTGCACCACCACCATTTTCAACCACAACTGAGATAGAAATTTTGCGCTCTCCGTACTTGAAAATCGCTGACATCCACGCGTGAGCCGCTGCATCTGTGCCAGATTCAGCAGTGCCGGTTTTTCCACCAATCCAGAGATCTGGGAGATTCAAGCTCGAAGCCGTCCCAGCCGTCACGACCGAGCGCATCATTTCCTGCAGACTTTGGGCGTTCTGTGCGCTGATTGCCTGCCGAATCAAGGTTGGCTCGGTGCGCTCTAGCAGTTGCAAATCTGCTGTTCGGACATCGCGAACAAAGTATGGTTTCATGAGTTTTCCGTCATTCAGAATTGCCGCCCCAACCATTGCCATCTGCAACGTTGTGGCCCGGACATCAAATTGCCCGATTGAACTCATTGCAGTTTGTGGAGCATCTAGACCAATCGGGAACACACTGCTTGCTGCGGTGAGTGGAACATCGAAAGAATCGTTAAACCCAAATTTCTGAGCTTGATCAAGTAGTGCGTCACTGCCAAGTTCCATACCAAGCCAAGCAAACGCGGTGTTGCAGGAAACTTGCAGCGCTCCAAGAAGTGAAATTTCACCAGCTGGCGCACATGCTTTGCCTTGCCAGTTGCCAATTTTCTTATCGGTCAAAGGCAGCGGAAGTTTTGCAGGTGCTGGCAACATTGAGTTTGCATCGAAGCGACCAGATTCCAGCGCCGCAGCTGCAACCACAAGTTTGAAGGTTGAACCAGGTGGAAGTGTTTTCACCAATGGTCGATTCAACATCGGCTCCGCTGGATCAGCGAGGAACTTTTCGTAAGCGGTTCGCACTTCAGCTGGATCGTTTGAGGCGAGTAGGTTTGCATCAAAACTTGGTGAACTAACGAGGGTCAGAATCTCGCCGGTCTCAGCATCTATTGCCACAACTGAACCAGTCCGTCCAGCAAGCGCTTGGTAGGCAGCTTTCTGCATTTCGTGATCGAGTGTGAGGGTCACAACACCGCCGCGAACTTTCGCACCACTGAGGAGCTGTTGCAATCGATCAATTGCTAGCCGATCATCCTGCCCACTTAGCAGAGAGCCATAAATTCGCTCAGTGCCAGTAGTGCCATAAACCAATGAGTAAAAACCAGTTACTGGTGAATACATTTCCCCAAATTGGTATTTGCGTTGATAGACCAGTGTGTTGTTAG
>JBIKSQ010000082.1:0-6024 GCA_044348555.1 Candidatus Nanopelagicales bacterium
TTGTTAATGATGAAATGGTTCTGACAGCTCGCAACTCTGGCACTTTGGCAGAGGCTCGTGAAGTTGTTAGCGCAACTCTTGTCGGTGAGATTGAAAAAATGCAGTTCAACCCTGGTTACTTTGTTGATGGATTGAACGCAACCGATTCAAATTTGGTTCGCCTTGGTTTCACACTTTCCAACAAGCCAGTTGTTATTACAGCTGCAGCTGAGGTTGGTGCTGATATGGACAACGATTTCCAGTACTTACTAATGCCAATGCGCGCTGGCAATTAATGCCAAATGTTTGTCACAGAGTTAGAGCTAAATAACTTCAGGTCTTACCTGAATGTTGCTGTGACATTTAAACCGGGCATAAATGTTTTGATCGGCACTAATGGTCAAGGCAAAACTAATCTGGTTGAAGCAATCGGATACATGTCTACTCTTTCTTCGCATCGTGTTACCAGCGACCAACCTTTGGTTAATCAGGATGCGCAATCTGCGCACATCAGATTGCGGGTCAATGAAGGAATTGCTGCCGGCGACAGCGCCCGCGAACTGGAACTTGATATTGAGATTAATCCCGGAAAAACAAATAGAGCCAAACAAAACGGTTCTCCTTTAACCAGACCGCGCGATGTTTTGGGCGCAGTGCAATCTGTTTTGTTTGCTCCCGAAGATCTGGCTTTAGTTAAAGGTGACCCAAGCGATCGGCGCCGTTTTTTAGATGAAACACTTACTCAAATAACTCCGGCTTACATTGGCACTCGCGGTGACTTAGACAAGATTCTGCGACAACGTAATGCGCTCTTAAAAAGCACACATGATAAAAACGATGTTGATGCATTAAGGACATTAGATGTTTGGGATTCACAGCTAGCGACCATTGGTTCAAAAATAATTTTTGAAAGAATCAAACTGGTTCAAAAATTGATTCCCATTACAGCGGCGGTATATAGAAAAGTTAGTGATGATCGTGGACCATTTGAAATCACCTACACATCTTCATTGCAAATTGATGCGACCATCCCACCTGATCAAGAGTTAATCGAAGCAGCGCTACTTTCTGCACTTGCAGACAAACGCAGAGAAGAAATAGATCGCGGAGTAACTCTTGTAGGTCCTCATCGTGATGAGTTGACATTGAACTTACGTGGTTTACCAATTCGTGGTTACGCAAGCCACGGTGAATCTTGGAGCGCGGCACTAACACTCAGGCTTTCAGTTTTTGAATTACTTCGTGAACTTTCAAATCACGGCGATCCGGTTTTAATCTTGGATGATGTTTTTGCTGAATTAGATGAGCAAAGACGAGGCCGCCTGGTTGAGTGGATTCAATCCGCCGAACAAACAATCATTACGGCTGCGGTACCAGCCGATGTTCCAAGTGAATTAACTGGAGCAAAGTTTGATGTTTATGAAGGTGGTGTAAATCGTGTCACTTAATCCACTCAGCCCAGATTTTCAGAAAGCAATCAAGCAAGCTGCAAATGTGAAATTCAAACGCGTGCAAAGTTATTTGGCTAAAGCCGGAGAGGCTCGCGATATTCCACAAACTCCGCGTGCTAACGGCTCTCGGGATCCGCGACTGCTCGGCGAACTATTGGACGACTTCTCAACCCTCAATGAGTTCTCGGCCCCGTTAGCTGTAGCCAACTTGAGTGTTAGCTGGGAAGCGATTGTCGGCAACGAAATTGCCGACCACGTTTCGATATTGGATTTCGATGATGCAACCGGCCGATTGAGGTTGGTCGCGGATTCGACTGCCTGGGCCACCCAAATCAGAATGCTGACGAATGTGATTCAAGAGCGAATTGCGGACGAAATTGGCCCCGAAATAGTGAAAATTGTGGAAGTTCTTGGGCCGCGGGCACCTTCTTGGAAGCATGGAGTCCGAAGTGTCAAAGGTAGAGGCCCTAGAGATACCTACGGATAAACCGACCATTTGTTAATTGTGGATAAAACTAGTACTAGGCCTATTTTGTATAATCAGCAGTAGGTACCCTGCCAAATACCCACTAAACCCCTCTATCTGGCTTTTTTAGCGGTTTTAAAGCATATTTTCTGATTTTTAGCCTTATAATTAGCCCATTCTTCAGGTCGTTTCAAAAGGGTCAAATCCATCTCATTGGGATCCAAACCCGGCACCAGAAACGGCCTGTTATGTATGAAAGAGGGAATATGAGTTACGACGCTAGCGACATTCAGGTACTTGAGGGTCTTGAAGCTGTCCGGAAGCGCCCTGGCATGTACATCGGGTCAACCAACGAGCGTGGACTACACCACTTGGTTTACGAAGTTGTAGATAACTCAGTTGATGAAGCTCTTGCCGGCTACTGCACACATATTGATGTAACCATTCTTGAAGATGGTGGCCTTCGAGTAATCGACAACGGTCGCGGTATGCCAGTAGACATTCACGAAGCCGAAAACCGGCCAGCGATTGAAGTCATCATGACGACTTTGCATGCTGGTGGAAAGTTTGGCGGCGGAGGATACGCAGTCTCAGGTGGTCTGCATGGTGTTGGTGTAACCGTCGTAAACGCACTTTCAACAAATTTAACTGTTCAAGTAAAACGTAACGGCAAGGTTTACGAGCAGTCTTACTCAATCGGTGTTCCTGATGCACCGTTAGCAATCGTCGGAGATTCAACTGAAACTGGAACCATGGTTACGTTCTGGCCAGATGGTTCTATTTTCGACTCCACAATTTTTGAATTCGCAACTTTGTCGCGTCGCTTTCAAGAGATGGCATTTTTGAATCGTGGTTTGAGCATTGCACTAACAGATCTTCGTCCAACCGCTCAGGACGAAGACGGCAACCCACTAACTGTTCACTACAAGTATGACGGCGGTATTGCAGACTTCGTTGCACACATCAACACCACAAAAGGCTCATCACACCCAAGCATTATCTTTATTGAATCTGAAGACACCGAAAGAGGAATTTCAGCTGAAGTTGCTTTGCAATGGAACAACACGTTCAACGAAAGTGTTTATACATTTGCGAACACCATCAACACTGTCGATGGTGGTACTCACGAAGAAGGTTTCAGAACTGCGTTGACCTCACTTCTAAATAAATTCTCTCGTGACTCCTGGAATTTACTCAAGGAAAAAGACACAAACCTCACTGGCGATGATGTTCGCGAAGGTCTCACTGCAATCGTCAGCGTCAAGTTGCGAGAACCACAGTATGAAGGTCAAACAAAAGGCAAACTTGGTAATGCGGAAGCGAAAACCTATGTCCAAAAAATTGTGAATGAATATCTCGGTGCTTGGTTTGAAGCTAACCCATCCGAAGGTAAAGAGATTGCACGTAAGTGTGTTTATGCATCACAAGCCAGACTTGCTGCTCGCAAAGCTCGCGATCTTGCACGTAACCGAAAAGGACTCCTTGGTGGAGGTGGGTTGCCTGGCAAGTTGGCCGATTGTTCAAGTCGCGAACCGGCTGAGTGTGAATTGTTTATCGTCGAAGGTGACTCGGCTGGTGGTTCAGCAAAGCAGGGACGTGATCCGCGCACTCAAGCCATCTTGCCGATTCGTGGAAAGATTTTGAATGTCGAAAAAGCTCGGATTGATAAAGTCTTAGCAAACACCGAAGTTCAGGCATTAATCAGCGGACTTGGAACTGGTGTTCAGGGCGAATTTGATATCGAAAAGCTTCGCTATCACAAGATCGTTTTAATGGCGGATGCCGACGTCGATGGTCAGCACATCCGAACACTTCTTCTCACTTTGCTTTTCCGTTACATGAAGCCATTGATTGAACGCGGACATATTTACTTAGCGCAACCACCTCTTTACAAAATCAAGTGGGGTCGTGACGACTTTGAGTATGTTTATTCAGACGCAGAACGGGATGCGGTCATACAGGCTGGTATTGAAAAAGGAAAGAAACTTCCTAAAGAAGAATCCGTGCAGCGTTACAAAGGTCTTGGTGAAATGAACCACGAAGAACTTCGCGTGACCACAATGGATCCGGAAAATCGAGTTTTGTTGCAGGTCACACTTGATGATGCTGCGATGGCTGACAACTTGTTCAGTGTCCTGATGGGTGAGGATGTCGAATCGCGACGTAACTTCATTCAGAAAAATGCCCGCGACGTTCGATTCTTAGATATTTAACCGGAGGAATTGTGAGCGAAGAACTCGACAACATTCAGCATGGTGAAATCCGCCCGGTTGACATCAATCATGAAATGCAACGGTCCTACTTGGACTACGCAATGTCCGTCATCGTTTCCCGGGCATTGCCGGATGTTCGAGATGGACTAAAGCCAGTTCACCGCCGCGTTTTGTACGCGATGTATGACGGTGGTTACCGACCAGACAAAGCTTTCTCAAAGTGTGCTCGTGTAGTTGGCGATGTCATGGGTACTTATCACCCGCACGGTGACAGCGCGATCTATGACACCTTGGTTCGGTTAGCTCAACCTTGGTCACTTCGTTACCCACTTGTTCAAGGTCAAGGCAACTTCGGCTCACCAGGCAATGATCCGGCTGCAGCAATGCGTTACACCGAATCTCGGATGGCGCAGCTTGCTATGGAAATGGTTCGAGACATCGACGAAGACACAGTTGATTTCACACCAAACTACGACGGTCGCACCCAGGAACCACGAGTACTCCCAAGCCGTTTTCCAAACCTGCTCGCAAACGGTGCATCTGGCATTGCGGTCGGTATGGCAACAAACATCCCACCACACAACCTGCGGGAAATCTCAGAGGGCGTTAACTGGGCCCTGGAAAATCCGACCGCAAGTCGTGAAGAACTTTTAGAAGCATTGATTGAACGCATTAAAGGACCAGACTTTCCAACTGGCGCACTAATCGTCGGCCGCTCGGGAATTGAATCTGCATACCGAACTGGTCGTGGTTCAATCACGATGCGCGCAGTTGTTGAGGTTGAAGAAGAAGCAAAGGGTCATCGCAAACAACTTGTTGTTACTCAACTTCCATATCAGGTAAACCCAGATAACTTGGCAGAAAAAATCGCCGATCTCGTCAACAACGGCAAGATCACTGGCATCAGCGAACTACGCGATGAATCATCGGGTCGAACCGGCATGCGTTTGTGTATCGTGCTTTCAAAGAATGCAGTACCTAAAGTTGTGCTGAACAACCTGTACAAGCACACTCAGCTTCAAGACACATTCGGTGCAAACATGTTGGCACTTGTGGATGGTGTCCCAAAAACACTAACACTCGACTTGTTTGTGTCGAACTGGATTCTGCATCAAATCGAAGTAATTCAGCGCCGCACTCGATACCGCTTGCGTAAAGCACAAGAACGTGCTCACATTTTGCTGGGTCTTCTAAAAGCAATCGATCGCATCGATGAAGTAATCGCTTTGATTCGCAAGAGCCCATCTGCATCCGATGCATCTGTCGGCTTGATGAAATTGCTAGACATCGATGATCTCCAGGCTCGCGCAATCCTTGACATGCAGTTACGTAAGTTGGCTGCTCTTGAACGACAAGAACTTCAAGACGAGTACGACAAACTCATGGGATTGATTGCGGAGTATGAATCAATCTTGGCAAGTGATGAACGTCAGCGCCAGATCGTTAAAGAAGAGTTGGCTGAAATCATCAACAAACATGGTGATGAACGTCGCAGTAAGTTTGTGGCAGATGAAGGTGAAATGCGTGATGAAGACTTCATTGCCCAACGCGATGTAGTTGTGACTATCACATCTGGTGGATATGTAAAGCGAACTGACGCTTCAAATTACCGTGCCCAAAAACGTGGCGGTCGTGGAGTGAAGGGTGCATCTTTACGTCAAGATGACGTGGTCTCACACTTCTTCATCACAACCACACACCACTGGATTTTGTTCTTCACAAACAAAGGTCGGGTCTACCGCGCAAAGGCACATGAATTACCAGAAGCCGGTAGAGATGCGAAGGGCTTGCACGTCGCAAACTTGCTCGAGTTCCAAGAAGACGAAGTAGTCACCCAGGTGCTTTACCTAAAGGATTACGGAGCCTCCCCATTCTTGGTGCTTGCTACAAAGCAGGGTGTTGTGAAGAAGACAGC
>JBIKSQ010000083.1:0-5992 GCA_044348555.1 Candidatus Nanopelagicales bacterium
GCGCAATCGATAAGGCTGGCTTCAGATTAGTTGCCGGTGGCATCAGAAGTTGTGTGACAGACACTGAAACTGATGAGGCGACACTTGCCAAACTTGAAAAGCTTTTCATCACCCTCGCCTAATCTTCCAACTGTTGAATAAAACTTAACTGCCAGACCCAAGGATACCCCCGGGGGTATCAGATACTACAACTCGAGGCCACTTTGATTGCATCCCAACACCTATGGAGTTTTCTGATTGCTTCTATGGCGATCATCCTGGCACCAGGTCCTAGTGTGTTGTTTGCGATTGCCCGCGCTATTGCCTGGGGCAGGGTTGCTGCGGTAATTACAGTTGCCGGCAATGCCTTTGGCATGTTGATTCTGGCGATTTTCGTCGCGGTTGGACTTGGTCCTCTTTTAGATCGTTCTGACTTGCTCTTCTATTCATTGCAGATTGCTGGCGGCCTTTATCTCATCTGGATGGGAGTTGATGCGATTCGGCATCGAGTCGCTAATGCCTCCGAAATGACAGCTGTAGTAGAGGCTGCACCTGCACCGTTGAAGAATTTCTGGGAAGGTTTCATTGTTGGCGTTTTAAATCCAAAAGCCATCGTTTTCTTCGCAGCTATTTTCCCTCAGTTTGTTGATCGCAGCATTGGAAACGTGACGCTGCAACTCATTTCGTTGGGTGGTGTTTTTTCACTGTTGGCGTTGTTGTCTGATGGCACTTGGGCGTTGATTGCCGGCACTGCACGTCAATGGCTCAGCGGCGATGCCCGTCGGCTTACAACACTGCGATACATCGGCGGCCTAGTAATGGTGGTTTTGGGAATCGCGATTGTGATTCCAGTGCTACTAGATTTCGCCACATGAAGTTTGTAAAGAATCCGCTTGAGCTGGATTTGTCGAAGTCTCCTTATCTTGAAGCAACCACAGTTCCACAAATGATTCTCGGTGGATGGCAGTCGACCACCGAGCAGGCCGTTCTGGTTGATCGCCCAAGTGGATTGGTTTTGTATTTTCAAAGTGGGTGTGGGCCAGCTTTCTATGCCCGTGTGTTTATGGAAGCAGCTGCAAAGTTTGGCCAAATCAATTCAGTCAACGTAGAGAGCTCGTTACTCTCACACATTCAGTTAAAAGATCCAACAACTTGGCTCTGGATGACTAGGTTTGAGCCGATTGCTCACCCAGTGCCTGCCAATGTTGAATTTGTCGAAGATGGCCGCCACAACAACGCGATTCAGTCATTTATTGCGCGCTCCGGGTTCTCTGCACACATGCAACCGGGCCATCCAGATGTTGAGTTCTGGGCGATCATGTGGTCAGACCTCCAAGTGCTACCAGTTGCGGTTGCAGCAGGTTCTCGTCGCATAAGTGGCGAGCGGGTAATCAATACAGTTGTGGTTGATCCGACTCATCGTTCAAAAGGGCTTGGAGCTGCAATCACCAGTGCGGCGACTGCTGAAATTTTTCGGCGAGGTTCAACCCGCGCGCATCTTGGGGTGAGAATTGATAACGCGCCAGCGATTCGGGTTTATGAAAAGCTTGGCTTTGAGTTGGTTGAGTCGCTTTCGTCGAGTGACCTTAATTAAAGGTAGAAATGCGGCCAAAGGCGTAAATACCGAACATGGCGATGGATGCGGATAAAGTCAAAAGTCAATTGCGCCTATTGTGCGCGCAGGTGAGTCAGGGCAAAGGACTGAGATGAACTGGATTATTGGAGCCGCCAATCGGCGCCCAAAACTCGTACTGGTGGTCAGCCTTTTGGCGTTCGCAATTTCGGGCGTACTCGGAACCGCAGTGATCCCAAGGATGTCCGGTGGAGGTTACGACGACACTTCAAGTGACAGTGCAGTCGTGCAAGAAGTTCTAGAAAAAGACTTTGGTTTTGCTGATCCGCATCTGTCCATAGCGGTTGGAATTGCGGGAGAGCCAAACTCAGTTGAATCAGCTGATGTCGTTGCAGTCGCGGATGACTTGTATGAACAAATCCTGAGTGTGGATGGCGTGGAGTCAGTAAGCACTTATTGGGGTGATACCGCGGGAGGCCAGTTGGCTTCCACTGACGAAAGTCTTGGTCTCATCTTGGTTTATGTGACTCCAAAAGACCTGGATAAAAAGAACGCGATTGCTAAAGAAATAATCGATGCAACTCCAACCCAAATTGGGGATGTGGAAATTTATGTTGGTGGCGCTGGAGCGATTTACACAGCAATCAACACTCAAATTACAAACGATATTAAGTTCGCGGAATTTATCTCTATTCCACTAACTTTGATTTTGTTACTGATTGTTTTCGGAGCTGCGGTTGCCGCATCAATGCCACTAATCATTGGCTTGGTTGCAATCGCTGGTGCAATGTTCGGCATCTGGATTGTTTCCTATGTAACGGATGTGAGTGTTTTTGCGCTCAACTTGATCACCGGACTTGGATTAGGGCTAGGAATTGACTATGCCCTGCTTATTGTGAATCGATTCCGTGAGGAGCTTGCTCGACATGATGTCGAAACTGCTGTTACCAAAACAATGCAGAGTGCAGGTCGGACAGTTTTATTCTCTGGCCTAACAGTTGCTCTAACCCTGAGCTCGATGTTTGTTTTCCCACAGCAGTTCTTGCGCTCGTTTGCGTTTGCCGGCGTATTGGTTTGCCTCATGGCAGTTGTTGGCGCGCTAGTTCCCCTGCCCGCTGCGCTGCGGCTGCTAGGGCATCGCATTGATAAGGGCCGGATTCGCAAAGGTGATTTGGCTCCAGCCGAAACTGGCTTCTGGTCAAAGACTGCTTATGCCGTAATGCGCAGACCGTTCACAGTTTCACTCGTCACAATCGCAGTATTAGGTGCGGCAGCAACACTCGTAACGAATGCCAACTTTGGCCAGGTCGATGATCGAGTTTTACCAGCAGATAATCCAGCATCCATTTCTAGCCAAGTGTTTAGAGATTACTTCTCAAGCTTTGAAGGTTCGCCAATCGAGATTCTGCTTCCAAAAAATGAAGATGTGGATGCCTACGCAACCGAGCTAAGCGAAAAATCGAAAATTGTTCGAGTCGAGGTTGAAACTGGTGTGGCTCAGAACGGAGTGCTAACTCCGCTTGATGCCACCATGGGTTGGCCATTCTTGAAATTCACTGGAACGGATTACAACCTGGTTCGAGTGATTGCAGAAGTTGAACCAAGAACTATCGCAGGTGAAGATTTAATACGGGAGATTCGTGAGCTCTCAGATACGGCTTTAGTTGGTGGTAGTTCGGCCGTTTACACAGATTCTCAAGCGGGCATCGCGGACAACATGCTCAGTGCAGTTTTGTGGGTGGCTATCGCAACCCTTATTTTGCTGTTCTTGTTTACCGGCAGCATCTTGCTTCCGCTCAAGGCGGTGTTCCTAAATCTGTTGTCACTTTCGGCAACCATCGGTGTCATTTCTTGGATGTTCCAAAATGGCAATCTGCAGTTCTTAACTGGCGATTACACAGTCACTGGCCAACTCGATACTTCCACGCTGGTTCTGATCCTCATTGTGACTTTTGGTCTTTCGATGGATTACGAAGTCTTCTTGCTATCCCGTATCAAAGAGGAACACGATGCCGGGGCATCAACCGAAGATGCAGTCGCCCGTGGATTACAGAAGTCCGGCCGCATCATCACAGCTGCGGCACTGTTGCTTGCTGTTGTGTTTGGTGCGTTCGTGACGAGCCAAGTGACCAGTATCAAGATGCTTGGTTTTGGTATCGCCTTCGCAATTTTGTTAGACGCCACTGTCGTTCGTGGACTGCTAGTTCCTGCCTTGATGAAAATTGCCGGCAAATACAACTGGTGGTCTCCAAAGGGTTTGGTTCGAGTCCACGAGCGATTCGGATTGCGAGAGAATTAATTCTTCTTCGGTTGACGTTGCAGTAAGAAAATGCTGAACAACACCATGCTGCCACCAACCAGTTGCAACGTGGTTGGTAATCCGCGACCGATAAGTGCTCCCAGCGCAATCCCCACAATCGGAATCAAGTTCAGCCCGATCGCAGCATGTCCTGTTGGTACTTCAATCGCAGCTTTCGCAAACCAAACAAATGGCAGTGCAACGCCAAAGATTCCCGATCCAAAAGCGGCAGCCACTCCGATTAGGTTCCAGTTGACTTCGAGCGTATCGAATGATGCCGTAATCGGAAATGCAACAGCTGCAACTGCGAGGGAAACCACGGCTTGTCCCCATGCGACGCCCACGGCGTCAAAGTCTTCAATTCCCCGCGCCAGTTTGCGCACGAGGACTGAGTAACTTGCGGCCGCTGTTGCAGATGCGGCAAAGGCCAAATTCGAACCAAGATTTCCAATTCCAGCGTTTTGTGCCGAGTAGCCAGCAAACAACACTCCTGCAACCCCGATAGCAAGTGCAGCAATTTCAAGTCCGCGAAGTTTTTCAGAAAGAAACCACCAACCAAATGCTGCAAGTAGCAGTACTTCGGCAGACATAACAATCAATCCAGTGCTTACGGTTCCAGTGGAGTAGCCAATGTTGCCAAACAAATAGGAGAGGCCTGGTTGCAGTAGCCCCAAAACCAAAACCCATTTCCAGGGCAGCCGCACCCAACTCTTGCGGAAGAACAGCGAGAGCACCAACACTCCACTCGCAATTTCGAGAACGAACATTTGGGAAACTGGCAGATATTCGACAGCCAAATCTGAAAATGGATTAGCGATTCCCCACGAGACCATCGCCAAGATCAAGTAGAGGTAGGAGCGACTCATTATCCGCGAGCTGCTTTTGCAAATGTTGGCTTGAAGCCATCGCTGCGGCGGCATCCCAGATGTTGCTCGAGCAGTGTTCCGAGTGCCAGCATTTTCAGTTCACTGTTGGCAGGGCCAGCAATTGTTAATCCAACCGGCAATCCGTTGACCAGACCCATCGGAATGCAGAGGAGTGGGGTTCCAGCAATTGCTGCTGGTGCTGTCACCGCGCCACCAATAAATCTGTCTCCCAGAGTGAGATCGCTCTTCCAGGCTGGCCCATAGGTTGGAGCAACCAACAAATCAAACTCAGCGAATGCCTCTGTTTGAGTTCGGGTTGCCCATTCGCGCGCAGTCGCACGAGCAGTTGTATGTGCATCAGTGCCACGTCCGCCAGATTCAACCGCGGCATCAAAAAGTTCTTGGCCGAAATACTTCAACTCCAGCGAGTTAGCTAGATTGAATTGTTGTACTTCTTGCAAACTCTTGATTGGGTTTGTGGGACGTGAATGTTCCAGGTAACCATCTACATCTGATTTCAGCTCAGCCACCAACGCATTGAACTCTGCCATCTGAATATCTTCGGGAGTAGCTGCAATTCCAGATTCACTCACGTTCTTTAAAAGTTTAGAAAGTACTGCGATTGCATCTTCAAAAACTGCATCGGTTGCAGCGTGATCGGCCAACCAATTCTTTGCCACCCCAACTTTCAGTGATTTCGCAATCTCGTCTGCATTCGCTAACTCGCTCATTAACGTCGGTTTATCTGCCATGACACTGAATGCCATCGCGGCCAACTTCACATCAACCGCTAGTGGCCCCGCCGTATCTTGATCCAAACTAACTGGCACGATGCCATCTCGACTGATTGAACCAACCGTAGGTTTGAGGCCAACCACTCCATTGACCGAAGCCGGACAAACAATCGAACCATCAGTTTCAGTGCCAATCGCAAGCGAAACCAATCCAGCCGCAACAGCTGCACCTGAACCTGCCGAAGAACCACCTGAACTCCGATCCAGTGCCCATGGGTTTCCAACCAAACCACCGCGCGCCGACCAACCGCTGGTTGAGTGAGTTGAGCGCAGATTTGCCCACTCGCTCAAGTTTGTAGCTGCCACCAGCTGCGCACCGGCATTGACCAACGCCGTAACCAGCGGAGCATCCCTTGTCACAGTGGCAGTTAGGGCGAGTGAACCTGCCGATGCTGGAAGTCCAATCGCTTCGATGTTGTCCTTGATCGCCACCGCTATTCCAGCTAGTGGTGCATCGGATTGGGCAACAACATCCCGGTCG
>JBIKSQ010000085.1:0-5955 GCA_044348555.1 Candidatus Nanopelagicales bacterium
TTGAAATCAGTGGTGCCGGCTCTTCGATTGGTTCGGGCGGCATGGTCACAAAGGTTGAGGCAGCGATGATTGCCGCCAGTGCTGGCATTCCGGTCGTGCTCACCTCTGCATCACAAGTCGAACAGGCGTTAGCGGCCGAAAATGTTGGCACCTACTTCAAGCCCGCTGCCAATCGCCCAGCATCACGAATGATGTGGTTAGCCCATGGAACCGTGACTCGCGGCGCCCTTCACCTAGATGCAGGTGCGGTAAGCGCGGTTCTCAATCGAGGATCTTCGTTATTAGCAGCCGGAGTGACTGGATTTTCGGGTGATTTCAACGCTGGGGATGCGGTAGAGCTACTGGATTCAGCCGGTACCGCAATTGCTCGTGGCCTAGTTACTTTTGATTCTGCAGAGTTAACCGATGTAATTGGTAAATCTACGAAAGAATTGGCGGAGAAATTCGGGCCAGACTATGAGCGCGAGTTAGTCCATCGAGACGACCTAGTTGTCTTACAACCGAGAGGATGAAGATGGTAGATCTAAAGGCAGAAGTGCTTGCTGCAGCTGCTGCGGCAAAGTTAGCCTCAGCTGATTTGCGCCGACGCTCTCGGGTGGACAAGGACAAAGCAGTTCTCGCGATTGCAACTGCGTTAAAAAATGCAACCGTTGAAATCGTCGCCGCAAACAAAATTGATGTAGCTAACGCGATTGCCGCTGGCACTGATGCTGCAATCGTGGATCGCCTCACGTTAGATGCAACCCGAATTTCTGCAATTGCAGATGCGGCCGCAGAAGTCGCAGCTCTTGCTGATCCGATTGGTGATCTAGTTCGAGGATTCACGTTGCCTAATGGTTTAAACGTGCGGCAGATTCGCGTGCCGTTGGGTGTAGTGGCGATGGTCTATGAGGCTCGCCCAAACGTCACGGTTGACGCAGCAGTGCTTTGCTTGAAGAGTGGTAACGCCGCACTACTACGAGGTTCTGCTAGCGCGTTGCACACTAATCAGAAATTGGTTGAAGTAATGCAAGCAGCCATTGTTGAAAGTGGATTGCCTGCAGCTGCAATAACCCTCGTGCCAGGTGACAGTCACGAGTCTGTCAACATTGTTATGGCGGCGCGGGAATTTGTAGACGTCATCATTCCTCGCGGCGGCGCGGGCTTGATTGCAAATGTTGTGAACAACTCAAAGGTTCCAGTAATCGAAACCGGGGTTGGCAACTGCCATTTGTATATTGATTCTGCAGCCAATCTCGAAATGGCAGTTGAGATTGCCCTCAACTCCAAGACCCAGCGGGTGAGTGTCTGCAACACGCTTGAAACCCTGCTTGTAAATGCGGCGATTGCGGAAAAGTTTCTGCCGATGTTGTTTGCTGCTTTCAAGCAAAAAGGCGTCACTATTCATGGACCGGCAACCTTGGCCGCGGCATGTGAAAGCGCGGGAATTGATTTTAAGATTGCCACCGATACTGATTGGGCAGATGAGTATTACTCGCTTGATATTGCAATGGACGTAGTGCCTGACATTGATGCGGCAATTGCCCACATTCAGAAGTGGTCCACTGGTCACACTGAGGCGATTGTGACAGATTCAGTTTCAGCGGCTGAAAAGTTCGTTAGTGCAATCGACTCAGCTGCTGTGATGGTTAATGCCTCTACCCGATTCACGGATGGCGGCGAATTTGGCTTTGGAGCGGAAATCGGTATTTCTACTCAGAAACTGCATGCTCGGGGTCCGATGGGACTGCAAGAACTAACATCAACAAAGTATGTTGTAAACGGGCAAGGCCAAGTTCGAAACTAATTGCTATCGTTAGTCCAAAAGAAGGAGCATCATGACAGCACTATTGAATCTCATTGGTAGCGGGGAAGTTGTTAACGAAATCCCAGCCGAGCCTTGGGTATTCGGAGTTGCAACTGCTGGTGGGTTGATTGTCATTCTTTACATTTTGACTCGGTTTAATCCAAAACGTTAAATGCGAATTGGAATCCTTGGAGGCAGTTTTGACCCGCCTCACCTAGCGCATGAGGTCTTAGCAAAATGCGCAATCAAAGAACTCAACCTTGATTTAGTTGTGGTCGCGGTTGCTTATCGCCAGTGGCAGAAGCAGCATGATGCAGCAGCCGCTGACCGATTAGAAATGGCCCAACTAGCTTTTGATTTCTCGCAGGTTGAAGTTTCTGACGTGGATTTATTGCGCCAAACTCCCACTTTCACAATTGATACGGTCGCAGATCTCAAGCAGATATATCCAGCAGCTGAATTTGTATTTATCGTGGGTGCCGATGCGGTTGCAGGCTTAGCAGGATGGCATCGAGCGAGTGAGCTAGCCCAATCGATTAGTTTTGCCGCTGCTCCTCGAGCTGGTGTGAACGTCGATGTACCAGTTGGGTTCGATGTGACCTTCATGTCCTGCGACATTCCGGATGTCTCATCCACTCATATTCGCGAAGTTTTGGCAGGTGATGATCGACAGACGCCTGGCCTTCTGGATTCGCAGCTAGCTAAGCCAGTTTTGGATTACATAATCGAAAAGGGTTTGTACAAGTGAAGTTGATACTTCAGCCGAGAGCGCAGCAGATTCGCATCGTGTTGTTGGTTGTAATTCTGATTTTTGGGCTGGCTGCTGTTTCGCGAGCCAATCAGCCCACCGCAAGCGCTTATGACGTAAAACTGCCCACTAGTGTGTTGTTCCAAGTCCGTGATGATTCGTCACGAGCAATTCATTCGGTGCTAGTTCTAAACAAATCTCAATCCTGGGTTTGGCTTGATTCACAGACGATGGTTGAGTCCAGAAGCGGCTATTTGAGTGTTGCGGAATCAGCCGTCGGCCTCAATGTGAGTAATCCAGCTGACTGGTTTTCGGCCACCTACAACTTAGAAATCGTGGAGAACTGGATACTCGATCGCTCGGCGATAACTGCTCTGGTTGATTTAGTTGGAGGGGTTGAGGTAACTCCAGATGCTGATATTTCACTGGCGTTAGGTGAAAGCCCAGTTATGTTTGTGAAAGCGAACGAGAAAATCCGATTGAGTGGACTTGCAGCATCCATTTATGCAACCTCAAGTGAACGCAAACCTGATCGGTTGAAAGAGGTGCTGGTCGGTATTTTTCAGAAACTTGATGCGGCATATCTAGAAACAGTTTTACCCTCAATTGGAGCTGCCTCCAGGTCAACCATGGGATTACCGGAGTTGATTCGCTGGCTAGAGACTGCCCAATTGCTTTGGGTGACGAATGAAATCGATTTTCAAGAGTTAAGCGTTAAATCAGCATTCATGGATTCCCAGTGGATTTACCCGCTCAGCGATGAGTCGTTAGCGGAGTTGGTCGAATTGGGTATGCCGAAATCAAAATCGTGAGAGACTACGCACCGACTTTAGAAGGAATTTACTGTGGCGCCTACTGACTCCGCTTTACATTGGGCACATCGTGCTGCTTGGGGTGCAGCTGAAAAGCTTGCGACCGACATCAAGTTAATCGACGTGAGCGATCGACTTGGAATAACTGATGTTTTCGTGATCGCCTCGGCGCAGAACGAGCGCCAGGTGCAGTCGGTGATTGACGGTGTTGAGGCTGCCCTAGACCAAATTGATGTTGATCCGGTTCGCCGTGAAGGTGAAAAAAGCGCCCGTTGGATTTTGCTGGATTACACAGACATAGTTGTGCACATTCAGCACATCGAAGAACGGGCCTATTACGACCTCGAACGGCTCTGGAAAGACTGCCCTGAACTTGAAGTTCCTCCTGCCCCTGCGGACTTTGAAATCAAGTAATGACGTTCGCAAGGGTATTGATTTGGCGCCACGGTCAGACTGACTGGAATGCGGAATACCGTTGGCAAGGTAAGACGGACATCCCATTAAATGAAGTGGGAATCAGTCAAGCCGATTTGGCCGCCCGCGCAATCGCTAAATTGGAACCAGTTGCGATTGTGGCTAGCCCATTGCAACGTGCACACCGAACTGCAGGTGCGTTGGCGAATGTTGTGAATTTGCCAATCATTCTGGATGAACGACTTCGCGAAACCGATGGTGGTGTTTGGGAAGGTATGACTCAGAGCGACATTCGCTCACAGTATGCAGCAGAGCTTGATGCTTGGTTTGCTAATCCACATTTGAAGGCCGGTTTGAATGGTGAGTCACCCGCTGAGGTTGGGCAGCGCATGCGAGCTGCTATTGAAGAGCATGCAAAAGCTGTGAGTGATGGATTGCTTGTGGTTGCTAGCCATGGTGGCGCTGCTCGCATGGGAATTATCGAAATGATTGGTATTCCACCAGAGCGATTAAGTGTTTTCAGAGTGCTAAACAACTGTGGCTGGGCAGTGCTTGAACACGAGGAAAAGCACAACACTTGGCAGCTTTTGGAGTACAACCAACAGGCTTTTACACCTCTTGCGGAGATTCATATCTAACTCGGGGTCAGTGGGAAATAGGGCAGCGCAAGCGGTATCCTTCACCCGCTTCAAGGGGCTGTGGCGCAGCTGGTAGCGCACCTGCATGGCATGCAGGGGGTCAGGGGTTCGAGTCCCCTCAGCTCCACCCAAACTGCGGCTCGGATATCCGGGCCGCTTTTGCGTAATTCAAGGAGATTGAATGGCAACGGAAGAGACACTGGAATATGACCACGAGTCAATCCAGAATCGTTGGTTACCCGTTTGGGATGACGTCGCGCCGTTTCGCTCTGGTCGAGCGGACGACTCGCGGCCAAAGAAGTACATCCTGGACATGTTTCCCTACCCCTCTGGTGATCTTCACATGGGGCATGCCGAGGCTTACGCGCTAGGTGATGTGATTGCTCGGTATTGGGCGCAAAAGGGTTTCAACGTGCTGCATCCGATTGGATGGGATGCATTTGGGCTACCAGCTGAGAATGCAGCAATCAAACGTGGTGAAGATCCACGGGCCTGGACTTACGAGAACATCGCCACACAGAAAGCATCAATGCGCAGGTACGCCTGCTCATTCGATTGGGATCGAGTTCTCAACACCTGCGACCCTGAGTATTACAAGTGGAATCAGTGGTTCTTCCTCGAGATGTACAGCCGAGGTTTGGCATATCGCAAACATTCAGCGGTGAACTGGTGTCCTTCGTGTCAGACGGTGCTAGCAAATGAACAAGTTGTGCAAGGTCTCTGCGAACGTTGCGATACGACCGTAACTAAAAAGAAACTCAATCAGTGGTACCTGAAGATTACGGACTATGCAGATCGCTTGCTGGACGACATGGATCAGCTCTCTGGAAATTGGCCAGAAAAAGTTTTGTTGATGCAACGCAACTGGATTGGCCGTTCAACCGGAGCTGAAGTTAAATTTGATATAGCAGGATTGGCTGAGCCATTAACTGTCTACACAACCCGGCCAGACACTTTGTACGGCGCGACATTCTTTGTGGTTGCGGCAGATTCTGAACTTGCTGCGAAGCTAGTCGAAGGCAGTGGCGTTGAAGCTGAATTTGCTGCGTACCTGGAGAGCGTAAAGCGGGCCACGGACATTGAACGGCTTGCTACCGACAGACCTAAAACTGGAGTATTCCTAAACCGTCATGCCATCAATCCGGTAAACGGCGAACAGATTCCGGTTTATGCATCCGACTATGTTCTAGCGGATTACGGAACTGGTGCAATCATGGCGGTACCAGCGCATGATCAGCGAGATTTAGATTTTGCTCGCGCTTTCAATCTGCCAGTTCGGGTTGTGGTTGAGTCAGATACAGATCCGGTTGAAACTGGTGTAGCAACTGGTGATGATGGTTTACACATCAATTCTGATAGTTTGAATGGTTTGAATAAAGCTGATGCGATTGCAAAAATTCTTGAAGAACTTGAAGCTAAAGGACTGGGCAAGCCATCCAAGAATTACCGACTTCGAGATTGGCTAATCTCTCGGCAGCGTTATTGGGGAACCCCAATCCCAATCATTCATTGTGATGCGTGTGGCGAAGTTCCAGTTCCGCAGGAACAACTTCCAGT
>JBIKSQ010000087.1:0-5804 GCA_044348555.1 Candidatus Nanopelagicales bacterium
CAGGCGGTAGCCGCAGTTCCATTCGCTTGGCTTGCAATGCAATCACCGAATCCTGGCGAAATTGCTCCCGCAAGTATGGCGATCTCATTTATTCGCGATACCGATTTGGTGCTACCAACATTTTTATTCATCGTCTGGATTTGGTTTCTGGTTGCTGCAACAACTAACGGTGTGAATCTCACTGATGGTCTAGATGGATTAGCAACCGGTGCGTCCGTCTTAACTTTCGGCGCCTACACAATTATTTCGCTTTGGCAGTATGGTCAATCTTGCGCGTTTGGTGAAACTCCAACCTGTTACACGGTGGCCGACCCGTTCGACTTGGCAGTGTTCTCGGCCGCCTTTGCCGCAGCGTTGTTTGGGTTCCTTTGGTACAACACAAGTCCAGCAAACATATTTATGGGTGATACAGGATCGCTTGCAATCGGCGGTGGCATCGCAGCGCTAGCAATCATGACTCGTACTGAACTGTTGTTGCCACTCATGGCATTGCTGTTTGTGATCACCAGCCTTTCAGTAATTTTGCAGGTGGGTTCATTTAAGCTCACCGGCAAAAGAATTTTCCGAATGGCGCCACTACATCATCATTTTGAGTTGATGAATTGGCAAGAGGTTACGATCGTTATTCGTTTCTGGATGATTCATGGTTTTGGTGTGGCGCTCGCTGTCGCGTTGTTCTACGCAGAATGGGTAAGGCAGTGAGTGTCGCCGACCTTTATCGAGATAGTGACTGGTCCCAAACAAAAGTTTTAGTTCTAGGACTTGGCATCGCGGGTTACGCGTGTGCGGACAACCTAACTTTTCTCGGAGCTCAAGTCATCGCTTTAGATGAAAATGACACGCCTTCTTTACAGGAAAAAGCCAAAGTCTTAGAGACTCTTGGGGCAGAAGTAGTTTTGGGTCAACCACTACGTTTGATTGACGCAGTGGACTTGGTTGTGGTCTCGCCGGGACTACCACCAAAGCACCCAGTCACTCTGGCTGCGATAGCGGCTGGTATTCCAGTTTGGGGTGAACTCGAGTTGGCATGGCGGTTGCGGGATCTAGAAAATCCAGCGGCTTGGTTGTGTGTTACTGGCACAAACGGAAAAACCACAACCACATTGATGCTTGAATCCATCTTGAACGCTGAAGGATTGCGAACCACTTCAGCCGGAAACATTGGTCAAAGTTTGGTAGAAGTTGTGATGGACCCGGATGGGTTTGATGTGATTGCGGTTGAGGTTGGAGCGCCACAGCTTCCTTATGTTTACACGATGAGTCCGTTCGCATCTGCAATTCTCAACATTGCCGAAGATCATCTTGATTTGTTTGGCACTATGAGTGAATACACAAGAATCAAATCGTTGGTGTACGAACGGACCCAGAAAGCGATTGTCTTTAATGTTGCAGATCCCACGACTATTCAACTAGCCGAGCAGGCCGATGTCATTGAAGGGTGTCGGGCAATCGGTTTTGGTCTAGGCAGCCCGAACTTGAGCGAACTCGGAGTTGTTGAAGACATATTGGTTGATCGTGCTTTTGTTGACAACCGCGAAAGCCACGCTCAAGAGCTGGCAACATTCGAGGACATCAATCCTTTTGCCTCCCACAATGTTGCAAACGCGCTAGCCGCTGCAGCTCTGGCGCGGGCATACGGAGTGAGTGCTGCTTCTGTGAAAAAAGGTTTGCAGGATTTTTCACCAGCTCCACATCGAGTTGCGTTTGTAGCTGAAGTAAACGGGGTTCGGTTTATCAATGATTCCAAAGCTACAAATGCACACGCAGCTCAAACTGCAATCAAGTCATACGAAAGTGTTGTTTGGATTGCTGGCGGCGATGCTAAAGGTCAAGATTTCTCCGAGTTGGTAAAGGCCTCGGCCAATCGGCTCAAAGGTGTGGTTTTGCTTGGTCGAGACAGAGAACTAATCAAATCGCAGCTGCAATCTGTTTCGCCAGGGCTAAGCGTCATCGAGATTTCTGATTCCACGCCGAGTGCGATGGAACAAGTTGTTGCAGCCGCCTATTCGTTGGCCTCGGCTGGTGACACAGTTTTACTCGCTCCCGCTTGTGCAAGTTGGGATATGTTCAACAACTATGGGCATCGCGGAGATTTGTTTGTTGATGCAGTACTAAAAACGGGAGAAGAAAATGAATGAAACAGTAACTTTGTATCAAAGGTTTCGGAGTCGGCCACAGTTTTGGAATCTGGTCGGATCGAGTCTGGCTTTAACGCTCGGCGGGTTGTTCTTTTTGTCGAGTGCCAGCAACGTTATCTCAATCAGAGTCGCTGGTAACTCGTTTCACTATGTGATGCTGCAGTTGTTCGCAATCGTGATTGGTTTAGTTGCCTTAGCAATCATCCAGAGATTTGATTACCCAACGCTTAGAGTTTTAGCTAGTTTCTGGGTCGTCGGAACAGTTGGCCTACTGGTTGCTGTTTTGTTCATAGGTAAAGAAGTTGGTGGACAGCGAAACTGGATTGATCTTGGTGTCTTCAATCTTCAACCAAGCGAATTGGCAAAGCTGGCAGTTCCGGCATTCGTTGCGTGGGTCGCAATGGCAGCAAACCGTTACCGCTGGACCGAAGGTTCGCGTTGGTGGGTAATGAAACTGGGACTAGCCGCAATTATTCTGCTAGTTATCTTAGAGAAAGACTTGGGAAACCCAATCGTGTTGGGGCTGATTGGATTCGTTTCCCTGGTGATTGCTGGAATGCCGAAAATCCGTTTGTTGTGGATATCAGTTATTTCGGTGGTTGGTTTGCTAGGTCTGATTTGGTTTGGCCCAAGTTGGAAATTCGGTCGCATCTCAGATTGGCTTTCTCCCGAGAATGACCCAATGGGTGGTGGCTATCAGCTGTTGCGCGGCCAGTTTGCCTTGGCCCAAGGTGGATTAACGGGTAATGGCATTGGAAGTTCGATTGAAAAATGGGGCTCATTGCCAGCACCACACACGGATTTCATTATTCCGATCATCGGCGAGGAATTTGGCTTACTGGGAACTGGTTTTGTGATTCTTTCTTTGGGATGGTTGATTGTTACGGCATTCAACATCGGTGCTGCTTCGAGAGACATGATGGGCAAACTAATCGGAACCGGTTTTGGAACTTGGATTGGTTTTCAGAGTGTCATCAACATCGGTGGTGTGTATGGATTGATGCCAATCACCGGCTTGCCCCTGCCTTTTATTTCATACGGTGGCACCTCTATGGTCATGATGGGTATATGTCTTGGAATACTTTTCGTGATTGAACGAGACAATTATGAAATTTCTGAATTAGCAAAAATCGATGAGATGACGGTTGCCTAATGAAAATTGCGATTGCGGGTGGTGGAACGGCTGGACACATTGAGCCAGCTCTCAACACCGCCGATGCGATTCGCAAACTCGATCCAACAGCACAGTTTGTAGTGCTTGGAACAGAACGCGGACTCGAAGTGACACTTGTGCCTGCGCGCGGTTACGAGTTGTCTTTAATTCCAGCCGTTCCATTACCTCGAAAGATAAACAAAGATTTGTTTACTTTGCCAGCTCGATTGCGAGATGCAATCACCAAAACAAAACAAGCGATTGCTGGAAGTGATGTGCTGGTTGGTTTTGGGGGATATGTTGCAATGCCTGCATATTTTGCTGCTCGAAGTTTGAAGATTCCAATCGTTGTGCATGAGGCCAATGCCAAAGCTGGTCTGGCAAATCGAATTGGTGCACGATTTGCGGTACGAGTGCTGGAGACTGTTGGTGGATCCATCCAGCACGGCACGAGGGTCGGCTTACCGCTGCGTTCAGCAATTGCTGATTTTGATAAGTCGCAGGCGCGGCAAGCGGGACTGGATTTTTGGAAACTATCGCCCAATCGACCCACGCTCCTGGTTTTTGGTGGCTCGCAAGGCGCTCGCAGTCTCAACAAAGTTGTGGCAGCAGCTTCGTTTGAATTGACCGAACTAGGTTGGCAGATATTGCACTCGGTCGGAAAAGGCAATCCCGACTTTTTGACTGACTCCAATCCGCACTACCGAACTGTGGACTACATCGAGAACATGGCTTGGGCCTATGGCGTTGCAGATGTTGCCGTGACACGTGCTGGTGCAATGTCGGTTGCAGAGTTAACAGCAACGGCGGTTCCTTCGATTTATGTACCGCTGCCAATCGGAAACGGCGAGCAGCGACTGAATGCGCAGCCAGTTGTTGAAGCCGGCGGCGGTGTGATTTTTAGTGACTCTGAATTCACCAGTGAGCGTTTGATTCAGAAGATCGCTGAGTGGGAGTCTGTGGGGCTTTTGAATCTATCCAACAAACTAAAGTTGATGACAACATCAAACGCAGCTGAACAAATTGCTGAAATCTGCCTCGAAGTCGCTAAGGTGAAGTTGTGAGTGTGTCACTTGGTCGAGTGTTCATTGTTGGCATAGGTGGTGCCGGCATGAGTGGTCTTGCCCGCATCCTTCAAGCCCAAGGGCACAAAGTCGCTGGTTCTGATGCAAAAGACAGCAAGCGGCTTCGTTCCCTTGCTGCTGAAGGAATTCAAATCTTTGTCGGCCATGACGCAGCGCACATGGTTGATGAAAAAGGTGCTGCTTGTTTCGATACGTTGGCTGCATCAACCGCAGTGCCGGCTTCAAACCCAGAAATTCGTGTAGCAAAAGAGCTTGGAATCAATGTCCTGAGTCGCGCTGAACTACTGGTTGCGTTGACTGAAGGTTTTGATGTGATTGCGGTTGCTGGTACGCACGGCAAAACAACCACAACTTCCATGCTCACTATCGCTTTGCAGTCGGCAGGTTTAGACCCAGCTTTTGCAATCGGTAGTGAACTAAATGAATCAGGTTCCAACGCGCATTTAGGTTCTGGTCAGCAGTTTGTGGTTGAAGCAGATGAGTCGGACGGCACTTTTCTAGATTTAAACTCGAAGATCGGGATCGTCACAAACCTTGAAGCCGATCACCTGAACTACTGGGGGACACTCGAGAAACTTGAGCAAGCATTTCTTGATTTTGCAGTGAAGTTGAAATCACGTGATGGGTTCCTGGTTGCTTGTGCTGATGATGCGGGTGCTGCACTTCTCACGAGCAAAGCTCGAGCGCTAGGCGTTGAAGTTCGAACCTATGGACAATCCAGCGAGGCGGACTACCAAATTGAGCTGTTGGAAATTGTTGATATCGGCTGGAAGTATCGAATCCCAAAGTTGGATTTGACCGTGCAACTGCGCGTACCAGGCGTACACAATGTCTTGAATTCAGCTGCTGCAGTGTTAGTCGCAGCCGGGCTTGAGTTAGATCTAAATCAAGTTAGCAAAGGATTAGAAAGTTTCACTGGTACTCGGCGGCGATTTGATTTCAAGGGTGAAATCGCTGGCGTAAGAGTTTTTGATGATTACGCACACCATCCAACCGAGATTGAAGCAACTCTCAAAGCAGCACGAGATGTTGCGAGCGCCGGGAAAGTGATTGTGGCGTTCCAGGCTCACCACTACTACCGGACTGCGATGTTCTCAAAGGAGTTTGGTGCAGCCCTTTCGTTGGCAGATTATGTGGTCGTACTTGAAGTGTTTGCCCCTGGTGAGGAATTCATTCCAGGTGCAAGCGGTGAGACGCTGGCCAGTAACGTGCTGCTGGCTAGCAATCAGATCAAGTTTCAACCTTCGTGGTCGCAGGTTGCAGCCGATTTGGTTGCACAAGCACGCACTGGCGATTTAGTTATGACCTTAGGCGCAGGTGAGATTGGCTTGCTCGCGAAAGACGTGCTGGAGTTATTAGCTCAATCGCATCAGGCTGCAGAATGAGCGATGAACTCGCTCCGAGACGAAATCGCAAAAAGTTTCGCAG
>JBIKSQ010000088.1:0-5784 GCA_044348555.1 Candidatus Nanopelagicales bacterium
CCGCGGGACGTTGTTTCCACGCGAATCCGGGTCGCAATCGCTACCCAGCTAAAGGAAATGTTTCATGCGCTGGAAGTTCACTCAAACATCAAGTTAGATGAAAACCCAACAGCAACACTGGATTTCCAGATTCGGTTAGATCCAGATTCGCCGGAAGTGCCAGCCGTTGATGTAAGGGAACTAATCACAAAGTTGGCCAGAGACTGGGATACAGATTTTGCAGAGCAAGTGATTGCTCACTTTGGTGATGATGTCGCAGCTCATAATTTGTTGGTTGCCTGGGGTACGAGTTTCGAAGAAAACTACAAGAATGACCATCTACCAGAGTTGGCGCTGAAAGATGTCATCATGTTGGATTCGATTGAAAACTTCGCCTTGGAATTTAATAAATTGCCGCCAGCAAATATGTATAGCGCTCGAATTTTCAGTCCTGGTCGACCGATTGCGCTCACGACTTTGATGCCCTTGATGGAGGCATTTGGCATCCGGGTGGAAGCAGAGTTTCCATATATTTTTGAAACTGCAGCCATTGGCACTTATTGGATTCAGGAACTTGAGTTCGAGTGGCATGAAGACATTTCAGCTGAAACGCTGCAACGTTTGACAGACGCCGGGCTGCGAGTGTTGAAGGGGCAACTAGATGCGGACAAACTTTTAAGCCTGATCATTTCAAGCAATCTCGATGTTGATGAGGTTACAGCTCTTGGTTTGATTCGTAACTATGCTTCGCAATGGTCAAACCACAGTGCAGTCGCAATCACTTCCACTCTGATGGCAAACCTTGAAATTACAAAGCTTCTGGCCGAGTACTTTGCCAGTATGTTTGATGCAAATTCTGCTCAACTTGAAATCGATTTTGTAGATGTCATAGACAGCAAAATTGCTGAGGTTCCAAGTTTGGAACAGGATCGAATTTTGCGCACGCTCCTCGATGCCTTGCAGGCGGTTGTTCGAACCAACGTTTATTCAAGAATTGATTTTGAGAAAACTGCTTTCGCAATCAAGTTCGCATCCAATCAAATTGCAACAATGCCAGAGCCAAAACCTTTTGCCGAAATCTGGGTGGAGTCACCCAGGGTGAGAGGTGTTCACATCCGGTTTGGCGAAGTAGCAAGAGGTGGACTGCGTTGGAGTGACCGGCCGGATGATCTTCGAGTTGAAGTTATGGGCCTAGTGCGCGCACAGATAGTCAAGAACTCAGTGATTGTTCCCACTGGTGCAAAGGGCGGTTTTGTGCCGAAGCAGATTGATACAACCGCCAGTCGAGATGAGCAAACAAAGATTGTGGTATCTGCCTATCAAGAATTCATTCGCAGTTTGTTGTCACTGACAGACAACATCGTAGAGTCGAAGATAAAGCCAGCGGATGTGGTGCGCAGAGACAACGATGATCCGTATCTAGTGGTGGCAGCTGACAAGGGAACAGCATCGTTCTCCGATTATGCAAACGCAATCGCGATTGAAACTGGGTTCTGGCTAGGTGATGCATTTGCTAGTGGTGGTTCTAATGGATACGACCATAAGTCCATGGGTATCACTGCGCGTGGCGCTTTTGAGTCTGTAAAGCATCATTTTGCGCTGGATTCGGTAGATGTATTAAAGGACTCATTCACTGTTGTTGGAATTGGTGATATGAGTGGCGATGTGTTCGGAAACGGAATGTTGCTTTCGAAGCAGTTGAAACTGATTGCAGCTTTTGATCATCGCGACATTTTTCTTGATCCCAACCCGGTAGCTGATGTCAGTTGGGCAGAGAGGCAACGTTTGTTCAATTTGGCTCGCTCAAGTTGGTCTGACTATGACAAATCACTAATTAGTAAAGGCGGAGGTGTTTACTCTCGAAGCCTGAAAGCGATTGAGGTAACGCCAAGCGTTCAAACTGCTTTAGGAATCAGCGCCTCAGTTCTAACCCCAACCGAATTGATCTCAGCAATTCTGAAGGCGCCAGTGGATTTGCTCTGGAACGGGGGAATTGGAACTTACGTAAAGGCCTCTGCTGAGTCGCATGCGGATGTAGGGGACAAGGCCAACGATGCGATTCGAATAAATGCTGCAGAATTACAATGCAAAGTAGTGGGCGAAGGTGGCAACCTCGGATTCACCCAGGCGGCTCGAGTCGAAGCTGCTTTGGCTGGAGTTCGAATAAACAGCGATGCAATCGATAACTCAGCCGGTGTTGACACTTCAGATCATGAAGTTAACCTCAAGATATTGCTGAACTCTGTCAACGAGTTAGAAACTCAAGAGCGAAACCAGGTGTTACGAGATCTCACTGAAGAAGTGGGACTCCGAGTACTCGATGACAACATTCAACAGAATGCGGTTTTGACCGTCGCTGACTACAAGTCTGATGAGATGGCAACAGTTCACGCTCGTCTGCTTGAAGATTGGCAAGCCCGCCAAGTTCTTGATCTAGAACTTGAGGGCCTACCGGCACCAGGTGAGTTAATGGAGCGGGCCAAGTCCGGTCGGGGACTAGTGAAGCCTGAACTTGGCGTGGTGATGTCTCACGTCAAGTTGCAACTGACAGATGCCATTTTGCATAGTTCAATCGTGAAAGAAAAATGGGCAGAGCGATACTTGTTGAGCTACTTTCCCGAGAGCCTGAGTCAGAAATACCCCGTTGAAACCAGCCAGCACCAGTTGCGAGAACAAATCATTGCAATGGTTGCAGCGAATGACTTGGTAAACATCGGTGGAATCACAGCAATTTGGCGAATCATGGAAGAGACAAACTCAAACATCACCGAGGCGGCACGGGCGTATTTGTTTGGAATCGAAGTTTCCGGGGTTAGGGAATTACACAATCTGTTGAACGAGTTTGGTTGGAAGACTTCTTCCGCTGGCCGAATTCAAGCCACAAAAGAAATTCGTAGATACCAGGATCGGATTGCACGCTGGTTCTTGAGCAATCGTTCATCTGGCCATGATTTGTTTGAAGAATTTTCAAAGTTTGAAAAGATTATTGCAACCGTTAGAGCTAACGTCTCTACACACCTTCAGGGCGATGAGTTGGCGCGATGGGAAAAACAAGTTGCAAACTTTGAAAAACTTGGTCTTGAAACTGGTTTATCCAAGCGGTTGGCTGGGCTGCTAGATGAGTATGCTGCTTTAGATTTACTCGATTTGAACATTGAGATTGATCATGAAGCCTCGAGCCAAATTTATTTCGAGGTATCAAACCTTCTAGCTGGCGACCGGGTACTCAATCTGATCACGAAGTTACCTAGAGATGATGTGTGGCAAGCCAAAGCTCGGGCTGCTATGCGGGCTGACATGTATTCAGCAATTGTTGACATCGTTGGTGCCATTATTCGTAGTAAGACTCCGGTCACGCTCTGGCAAAGCCAGCATCAGATTGAAATTGGTCGACTGCAGGTATTGGTAGACGAAGTAGAGCAATTGCCAGTCACGGATATTGCTGCACTATCTGTGCTGCTACGGAATCTGCGTGGCTTGGTCAGCCAAACTTCTGCCTATTCGAACTAGTCGGCAGTTGCGCTCTGGTGATTTTTCGTGAGGAATGTTCCACTCGGAGTGATGCTGTTCAGCGTCTGAGAAACAGCTTTTCACAGAGTTGTTGAAATTTTAGGCCGCATCAGGACTTACTTACATGAAGCTATCGGGTCTGCGAGTCGGCTTACCCGCGTTTGAGCGTAGGCTTAGGCCGTTATGGCTATAGATCCAAGAGAACTTGCGGTTGAACTTTCTAAGACCCTCTCAAGCATTGAGGCAGTGCTAGACCTTGATTCAATGCGCAAGCAGATAGTTGAACTTGAAGCTGCCGCAGCGGTTCCAGATTTATGGGATAACCCGGATGCGGCCCAGAAAATAACTAGCAAGTTATCTATGCTGCAAAGTGACTTAAATCGAGTCTCTGTGATTCGCCGCCGGCTCGAGGATGCTGAAGTTCTGCTGGAGTTGGCTGAGGCCGAGAGTGATTCAAGTTTTACCGCTGAGGCTGAAACCGAACTCGTCGCACTACAAACTTTGATTGGCGAACTAGAAGTTAGAACACTTCTGAATGGCGAGTATGACGAACGTCAAGCCCTCATCACTATTCGATCTGAAGCTGGCGGTGTTGATGCAGCTGATTGGGCACACATGCTTCTGCGAATGTATCTGCGGTATTGCGAACGCCATGGATGGAAGACGGATGTTTATGAAACTTCTTGGGCCGAAGAAGCTGGAATTAAATCCGCAACTTTTCAAGTGCATGCGCCCTATTCGTACGGAATTCTTTCAGTCGAACAAGGCACTCATCGATTAGTCCGAATTTCCCCATTTGATAACCAAAGTCGCCGACAGACGTCATTCGCTGGCGTTGAAGTTATTCCGGTGGTTGAACAAACCGACAGTATTGAAATTCCCGAAGATGACATTCGAGTTGATGTGTATCGTTCCTCAGGTCCAGGTGGTCAGGGAGTGAACACGACTGACTCGGCTGTGCGGTTAACTCATATCCCGACTGGAATCGTTGTTTCATGCCAAAATGAGAGAAGTCAGCTTCAGAATAAAGCCACCGCGATGCTGCTGCTATCTGCCAAAATTCTGGAACGTCAGCGGCAGCAAGAAAAAGCCAAAATTGACGCGCTCAAGGGGGATACCGCAGGATCTTGGGGAAATCAGATGCGGAACTACGTGTTAGCTCCCTACCAAATGGTCAAGGATGCTCGGACGGATTACGAGACTGGAAACACCTCAGCGGTACTTGATGGCGAGATTGATGGCTTTATTGAGGCCGCAATACGCTGGCGCAAACAAAGTTCTAACTAAAAGTATCCCATTTGTCGCTTTTTTAGCTTGTTAAATCCCCGACTTCGGGAGCCTGCGAACTAAACTAAACAAGTTCTGTCCCTTACTTCCCCTAGGTGGGCCTGTGATTCGGTTTGAAAACGTCTCCAAGCAATACAAAGGCGCTCCAAAGCCTGCATTGCGGGATGTGACAGTCGAAATCGATAAAGGTGAGTTTGTTTTCTTAGTTGGCGCATCCGGATCTGGAAAGTCGACCTTCCTCAAACTTCTACTGCGAGAAGAGAAGGCCACCTCTGGCAATATCTGGGTAGCGGGCAAAGATTTGAATCGCCTCTCTGGCTGGAAAGTCCCAGTACTGCGCCGGCAAATCGGATGTGTGTTTCAGGATTTCCGATTACTGCCAAACCGCACAGTTTCTGGCAACGTGGCGTTTGCGCTTGAAGTTATTGGTCGGCCAGCAGATGAAATTCGTAAAGTTGTACCAGCAGCACTTGAGTTGGTTGGCCTAGAGGATAAAGGCGACAGCTACCCAAGCGAGATTTCTGGTGGTGAACAGCAGCGTGTGGCTATCGCACGTGCAGTTGTGAACCGGCCACAGGTTTTGATTGCGGATGAACCAACTGGAAATCTTGATCCGGAAACCTCTATTGGAATTATGAAATTACTCGACCGGATTAATCGGATCGGTACCACCGTAATCATGGCGACTCACGATGTGGCAATCGTTGACCAGATGCGAAAGCGGGTCATCGAAATGGAAGATGGTCGGGTAGTTCGCGATCAAGCTCGTGGCGTATACGGAACGGGTGCCTGACATGAGACTTGGTTTTGTACTTTCAGAAGTCACCACTTCTCTACGTCGAAATGTGACTTTATCTCTTGCCGTAATCATCACGGTTGCAGTTTCCTTGTCGTTGTTTGGTGCATCCTTGTTGGTAAGAGCCCAAGTCGATGAGATGAAAGATTTTTGGTACGACCGCGTAGAGGTTTCGATTTTTCTTTGTGGTGACATCAGCGATCAACCATCAT
>JBIKSQ010000089.1:0-5548 GCA_044348555.1 Candidatus Nanopelagicales bacterium
AGTGCGTTGTTGGTCGATAGATCAAGTATCGGAATCAATCGTTTTCAAATCACTCGGCTACGCGTGTTTGCGGCGATTGTCGCAGTGCTTGGCGTGCTGGTAGCAATCGCAGATCGAATCAACGATGCCAGCTTTGCTTTTTGGGCAGTAGCTGCCGCACTTTTTGTTGGTGGTTTAGTGGCAGTGCAGCATGCGTTGAATGGTCGAGTAACTCAAGTGAGTGGTAGTGCGATTGCTGCAGCCTGGCTTAACTTTGCTTTTGGCGTCACAGTGCTTGTTATTTTCAATCTGGTACTAGTCATCTCAGGTGTTTTACAACTCTCTCCATTGCCCATCGAAAACCCGTACTTGTTTTTGGGCGGCGCACTAGGCGTTACGTTCATAGTGATTGCGGCCTACGTGATACGGCTACTTGGCAGCCTCCAATTCACCCTGGCTGCAACCGCAGGTCAACTTTCAGGTGCCGTGATGTTAGATCTGCTAGTGCCGCTTCCAACAACGGTGCTTTCTATCAATTTGTTCATCGGACTTTTGGTCACAGCATCAGCGGTTGCACTTGCTAGCCGCGCGCGGAATCAGGCTTATTGAGCCGCTCTGGCGTTTTCTCAAGATACAGGTCTACTGTTCCATCAACGAAATACAAAGGAGTCGGTATGGATAATGCCACCGCTAAAAAGTTGATATGGATCGGACCCATCTTTGGCCTTGCCCCAATAATCATTTCTTTGATTGCAGCACCTTTCGGTAGTGATATCGGAATGGTCTTGCCGTGGCTAACAATCGCCACGTTACCTCTTGGGATAATCGTTTCAGTGATCGGTGTCGTTTTCCTATTGGTAAATACTTCTAGGTCAACTTCTCCAAAAGAATCAACTGGATTGGTCGCTTCACCTGATTCGCCAGCTTTTATTGAGGGAACTGGACAGAACTCAAAAGTAAAAGTCATGAGATTCCTTTACACGCTGGGAGCTGCGTTAATTCTTGCGAACACGCTCTATCGATTATTCGTTTTGCAAACGGCCGGCGGCATCCTCTACGTGTTCGAATTCCTGCCAGTTGGTTTTGCAATCTGGCTGGCTATTGAAGCTTGGAAGCTAGCCAAAAATGGTGGAGAGAGTTTCTTACAGTTCAACAAGATGCAACGCATTGTTGCCCTGGTCGGTATCGTGCTAGGAATCCCAAACATACTTTTTGCAGTTGGGGCACTAGCTCTAGAGCAAAATGCTGACATAGGCATGACTGAAGCTGACTACTTGGCGAACCTGCAGTCTGCGATTACCGGAATTGTTCCGTTCGTAGCATCTGTTTTCTCGCTGGTATTTATGCTCTGGGCGAAAAAGTTTTTTAAAACCACTATGTAGTTGCTGATTTGGCTGAAAAACCGAAGCAGTAGTCTGTGACCGTGATTGAAAACGCCCCTGCGGAAGTTACGCAGAAAACTTCTCGAAATAGTGCGATTGGTCGCTCTTTCGTGGTTGGCATGATTTTTCTGAGTTTTTACTTTTTGGCTTTTGCCAGTTTTCGAAGTGCGGCTTTCGTGCTGATCGCAGATTTGGTTGCAGTGGGTATTTGGCGGGCATTTCAGTCAGATGCTCGTAAGGGCTGGTTTGCAATTCGCAGCAAATGGATTGATTTAGCAACCATTTTCTTCTTTGCAGCAGTGCTGCTGGCGCTTACATTGGTAGTGCCAATCCCAAGCCCCTGAAGCTGACCCATGATTTTTGGGCTGTTTATGTGGCGGTAGAATCAGGGCATTCTTGACCATCCAATTGCTGGAGGATTTATGGCTCGCAAAGGCAAAGTAACCGTGATTGGGGCCGGTTTCTATGGCTCTACCACCGCTCAGAGACTTGCTGAATACGACATCTTCGAAACCGTAGTACTCACCGACATTCTGGAGGGCAAGGCTGAAGGTCTTGCCTTAGATATGAACCAGTCCCGCTCAATCGAAGGCTTTGAAACCAAAGTCGTCGGGCAGAGCACTGGTATGAGCGGCGAAGGCTATGAGGCGATTTCAGATTCAGATGTTGTAGTCATCACAGCTGGCATACCGCGCAAGCCTGGCATGAGCCGAATGGATCTAATCGAGACCAACGCCAAAATTGTGCGGGGAGTGTCCGAGAACATTGCAAAGCATGCACCAAACGCGGTTGTGATTGTGGTTTCAAATCCACTTGATGAAATGACTGCGCTTGCCCAGCTAGCAACCGGTTTTCCAAAAGAACGCGTGCTTGGTCAAGCAGGCATGTTGGACACAGCTCGATTCACTCACTTCGTGGCAGAAACTTTGAATGTTCCAGTTTCTAGTGTGAAAACTTTGACGCTTGGTTCACATGGCGACACCATGGTTCCGGTGCCTTCACGTTGCACTGTTGATGGCAAGCCACTTTCAGAATTGCTGTCTGCCGACAAAATTGAAGAGCTCGTAGTACGTACTCGTAATGGTGGCGCTGAAGTTGTAGCGTTGCTGAAAACTGGTTCGGCTTACTACGCGCCTTCAGCGGCGGCTGCTCGGATGGCAAAGGCAGTCATCGAAGACAGCGGCGCGGTTATGCCAGTTTGTGCTTGGGTGGACGGCGAATTCGGTATCAGCGGTGTTTACCTTGGCGTTGAAGCAGAAATCGGTCGTACTGGTGTCAAGCGAGTGGTTGAGTCA
The DNA here is from genome assembly GCA_044348555.1 of Candidatus Nanopelagicales bacterium. Classification (GTDB taxonomy): domain Bacteria; phylum Actinomycetota; class Actinomycetes; order S36-B12; family UBA5976; genus JAFMIT01. The sequence continues at coordinate 2,657 of JBIKSQ010000089.1, forward strand.
GCGCTCACTGAAACTGAAATTGCCGGCTTAATCGAAGCCGCTGAAGCAGTTCGAGCCAAACAAGCAGACGTTCAAAGTCTTTAAATCAGAATCGGGAAGTTAAATCAATGTCGAAAATTAAAGTAGTGAATCCTGTCGTAGAACTTGATGGCGATGAAATGACGCGCATCATTTGGCAGTTCATTAAAGATCAGCTCATCTTGCCTTACCTTGATGTGAATCTCGATTATTACGACCTCGGAATTGAACATCGCGATGCCACTGATGACCAGGTCACCATTGATTCAGCACTTGCAATCAAAAAACATGGTGTTGGGGTTAAGTGCGCAACCATCACCCCAGATGAAGATCGAGTAGATGAATTCGGCTTGAAGAAAATGTGGAAGTCTCCAAACGGAACCATCCGCAACATTCTTGGTGGCGTGATTTTCCGCGAGCCAATCATCATTAACAACATTCCAAGACTTGTACCTGGTTGGACCCAACCGATTGTGGTTGGTCGTCATGCCTTCGGTGATCAATACAAAGCTACTGACTTTAAAGTTCCAAGCGCTGGCACTTTAACAATGACGTTCACACCAGCTGATGGTTCCAAGCCAATGGAATTCAACGTGTTTGATTTTCCAGCATCTGGTGTTGCGATGGGCATGTACAACCTCGACGAGTCAATCCGTGACTTTGCTCGTGCATCCATGCGTTATGGCTTGAACCGCAACTACCCGGTTTATTTGTCAACCAAAAACACAATTTTGAAAGCCTACGATGGCCAGTTCAAGGACATCTTCAACGAAATCTATGAAAATGAATTCAAGTCCGAGTTCGCTGCTGCTGGTATCACCTACGAACATCGATTGATTGATGACATGGTTGCGTCTGCAATGAAGTGGGAGGGCGGATACGTCTGGGCATGCAAGAACTATGACGGCGATGTTCAGTCCGACACTGTCGCTCAAGGATTCGGTTCGCTGGGTCTGATGACTTCCGTTTTGATGACACCAGATGGCCGTACGGTTGAAGCTGAAGCTGCGCACGGAACTGTCACACGGCATTACCGTCAACATCAACAGGGCAAGCCAACCTCCACAAACCCAATCGCTTCTATCTTTGCGTGGACCCAGGGTTTGGCACATCGCGGCAAGCTAGACAACACACCAGCGGTTACGGAATTCGCAAAGACACTGGAACGTGTTTGCGTGGAGACAGTGGAAAGTGGAAAGATGACAAAAGACTTGGCGTTACTAGTTGGGCCAAATCAAGAACACCAAACCACCCAAGAATTTCTAGCAAGCATCGATGAAAACCTAAAGCAGGCAATGAAGTAATTTTAAAAAAAATAGGCCAAGGCGTTTTTCGCCTTGGCCTATTTTTAATTTTTAAGCAGGTAAAAAGAATCCAGTGTGAGCGTGACAGTCGTAGCCGTTTGGATTTTTCTGCAGATACTTCTGGTGGTAATCCTCAGCTAGCCAGTACTTAACTTCGGCAGCCGCCCGAATCTCGGTTGTGATTGGGCCAATCCCGGCCGCTTGCAAAATCGCCCCAAACTCGGCCATAGTTTCGCGCGCAACTACTTCCTGCTCGGCCGTGGTCCAGTAGATCGCACTTCTGTACTGAGTCCCAATGTCGTTGCCCTGGCGGTTGCCTTGAGTGGGGTCATGGTTCTCCCAGAAGATACGCAAAATCTCTCGCGTACTAACCACGCTCTCGTCATAAACCACTTCGACAACCTCAGCATGTCCGGTGCGACCACCACAGACTGTTCGGTAGTCGGGATCAAGTGAACTGCCACCCTGATAACCAACCGAACTGGAAATTACGCCTGGCACCACCCAAAATTTCTTTTCGGCGCCCCAAAAGCAGCCCATTCCTAGGTAAATTGTTTGCATGCTGAGAGTATGCCTCGAATCTGGAACTCGGGCTACTCGAAATTCCGCTATTTTGCGCCCATGTTTGCAATTACTACGGTTAACGTAAACGGCATTAGGGCCGCTGCTCGCAAGGGCGGTTTAGAGTGGGTAAAAAATCAACTCGAGCGCGATGCGGTACAAGTTTTTGCAATGCAGGAAGTTCGAGCCAACGAAGCGCAAACCCAAGAAGCTTTAATCGAGGCAGGGCTGGATCATTTTCATCTAGCCCAAGCACCATCCAACAGACCGGGATATGCCGGAGTTTTACTTCTTTCGAAACTGCCTTTGCAGAATGTCAAGGTCGGTGTTGGGCCTAAAGAATTTAAAGATACTGGCCGCTGGGTGCAAGCTGATGTGAGCACGCAGCTTGGGCTTGTCACGGTTGCATCTGTGTATGTTCACGCAGGCGATGCTGAGAAGCCGGTCCAAGCCGAAAAGTATGGTTTCCTTGATGCCATGACCAAATGGTTTAAAAATGCCCATAAAAATGAGTCGCATTATGTGGTTGCCGGCGATTTGAACGTTGCACATCGCACTGAAGATTTGAAGAACTGGAAGGGCAATTTGAAGAACGCGGGATTCTTACCAGAAGAGCGTGCGTATTTCGACAACTGGTTCGACAAACTTGGAGTCGTCGATACAGGTCGCAAATTTGCCGGTGATGTTGCCGGCCCTTACACCTGGTGGTCAATGCGGGGTCAAGCATTTGATACAGACACCGGCTGGCGGATTGATTATCTGTTGGCCAACCCTGAACTAGCTGCAAAAATGAAAGACGTACAAATCAATCGAGCAGCTAGTTACGCTGAACGCTGGAGCGATCACGCTCCAGTCACAACCATATTTGGAGCAAAGTAATTTGAGTGACCTCGGTATTCGACTGTTACTAGTTTTAGTCTTCATTCTTATCTCAGCGTTGTTTGCTGCAACCGAAATTGCAGTGGTATCGCTTCGAGAGAGTCAACTACAGCAGATTTCAACCCGCGGT
>JBIKSQ010000090.1:0-5523 GCA_044348555.1 Candidatus Nanopelagicales bacterium
ACCGGGGTAGCCATGGATGTTCCATCCCAACGCTCATATGCACTGGCTGAGTAGTCACCATTTACTCGCGGAACTGCGCTACCTACATCAGCACCTGGAGCGGCGATGTCCAACATCACCCCTGAGTTTGAAAATGATGCAATTTGATCGTCTCCAGTTGATGCGCCTACCGCGATTGCTGAACTGGCACAGGCGGGCCAAGCAACTGCATTAGAAAAATACTCGTTACCGGTCGCAACCATTGGGGCCACTCCTGCGTTACGGGCAGCAGTGAAGTTGTTTGAGATGTCTCCGTCACATGCGGCGACTTCCTGTCCCCCACCAAGCGACAGGTTCAATGCCGCTATGTTGTAAGTGTCTTGGTTCTCAGTAACCCAATCCACCGCTGCCAGAATGTCGAGGTAATAAGCGCCGCCGGTTGAGAAATACCAATACTCGTACTCAGTGTCCCAGTACCAACCTGCATCCCAGCCAAATACTCGAATCGAAATAATGTCTGCATCTGGTGCAATCCCACCAGGGGCTGAATCTGGAATGCTCGCAAGAGTATTTGAAGAGCCAGCCGCTAAACCTGCGACATGGGTACCGTGATCCATAATGGAAGCCCAATCAGCTTGGGATGTACCGGTTGAATTAAATGAACTGAATTGATTGGCTAGATTGCTGGGTGCACCCGATGCGACATGATTGGTGATGTCAGATGCGCCAATTCCAATCTGCTGAGTTGAATTGTTCAAGCAAGGAAAATTGTTAGTGGCACTTGCTGTTGACATACCAATACCAACGAAACACGCTTCGGCAACAATTCTTGAGTTGCTTTGCGCGTCTTTGAAGTATGGATGATCCGGATCAATCCCAGTGTCAATAATTGCGACCGCAACACCTTCACCAGTTATTCCATCAGCATGAACTTCGTTGGCTGCAATTTTGGTAACTGGATTTACGCCCTGCACACTCGATGGATTAACAGCGTTTTCAACCACAATCGGCTCATTCAGGTGAACCATGAAATTCGGCACAATCGAAGAGTCACCTAATGCCGCGACGGCCTCGAGGGCTTTGGATGTTTTCAAAGTTGTGGCATAAAGTCCGGTTTCACCTACTGGCTCCGGCACCATCAAAGTGTTAGCCAACACCCAAGCCCGACCCCGTTCGTCAAGACCAACCCTGGCGCGCTTTCCTGAGTCTTCAATAAACTCAATTAGTTCAGAATCAGCCTTTGAGACTGGAACATCTGTTTCAGCTTGTGCTGGCACAGTAAAAATCAAACTGAGGGCAGAGACGACAATCAAACTAATTACTTTTTTCATCTAGCACCCTCTTTGCAGATAACACCGACTGTCAACAATACGCCGACATTGCTTAATCGGAAGATTTATTCGTTAAACAATCCATAACTTGTTTCCTCTGCCGATTTTGCGCCTGGATCTGACTCACTGAGGTCTCGATTCAAGCGTTTTGGCATGAAATGGGCCGACAAATCTCGAGCCCGAGCTTCCATTCCAGATCCTAGGTAAAGCGCAATTGCATGCCCCAAATCCCGCTCAGCCTGATACGGATCAAGTTCTAGCGCATTTAAACCGCGAACTTCGTAGCATGCTGCTTTAACAAACGCGGAAGGCTCCTCAGGGAGCAGCGCTAATCCCTGCGCGGCTGTTGCTAAAGCTGCATTCCGGTCACCTGCAGCATGGTGGGCTAGAGCTAGAACACTTACCCGCAAAATTTTTGCGTAGTCGTTAGTGCTCTCGTGCTGTGCCTCAACACCATTTAAAACTTCGATTGCGGCAGCCGGATCTTCATCTGCCAGCAAATTTTCAGCCCAACGCGTAACTGCTTGATAAGCAGTATCGGTGGCTCCAATTTTCAACGAGCGAACTGTTAAATCTTGATTGATAAGTGCAGCTTTTTTGAATTCACCATCTTGATGGGCTGCGTTCGCTAATTCGATATCGCACTTATACACATCAAAATCAAAGCCAGCTGCATCGAATACTGCGCGGGCGCCTCTAAGTAAGTTGTCTGAACTCTCGTGCTCGCCTAGCAAACGCAGGCACTTTGCGGCAGAACGATCACACATTGCAATCTCGACTGGTTCATCCGCTTCAACAAACAACTCGCGCGCGCGCTCAAGATGTGGCAATGCATTTTCTGGCTGTTCGAGTTCGAGTAGGGCTTCGGCCAGACGACGGTGCGCATTCGCATCATCCATTTTGCCTTTGGTGGACTCGGCTACGCGAATGCAATCCTGCAAAAGTTCAACTGCTTCAATCAATTTTCCTTGGGCTAACAACACATCTGCGCGCAAATTATCAATGTGTGAAACTCGCTCGATCGCGTGTGCTTTTCGGAGAAGTTCACGTGCCCGTTCAAGTTTTACAAGTGACTCTTCAAGTCGATCGGCCCGAAACAGCAACTCTCCCAACGCCAACGCCGCTTCACCTGCATCTGCGGTTTTATCGACTGCGAGGTACAAACGTTCAGCCGTGTGCAGATGCTCTTCGGCAGCTTTGTAGTCATCTAGATGAAATGCGGTTATTCCAGCCCACTTCAAGTCGACTGCAATTTCTGCCTGATCACCTGTTTTGCCATCAAATTCAGCGGCTTGAAGAAAACAGTCAAGTGCTTGATCGAAAACCTCAGCTGCACCGAGTGCCATTCCCTGCCGGTACTTTGCTTGAGCTGCGTACTTGAAGTTGTCGACTGATAAATTCTCAGTGGCAGCCTGTTCCCAAAGTGATGCAGCCTGGAGTTGCTCGCCACGCTCGCGATGTCGAAACGCAAGTTGATCAAAGATTTCAGCCTTTTGAGTTCCAGCCGATTCAGTCAGCAAATCCCATAGTTCTGGTTCAGTAAGTTCATCGATTGGAACTTCAGACATAACAACTCCCAATCAATTTTTGATTACTTAAATAGTTTGCGAACGAGTAATAGTGCGAAGAAGACACCAGCAGTCTTGGCCGCCCGATCAACCCGGATGCCACCGAATTCATCAAGGTAGAAATCCTTGACTCGCCCCAATTGGTCAGCTGCCAATCGCTCGGGTTGGGTGCGCTCAACAAGCTCATCGATGTTGGAAACTAACTGTTCCCTGGTTGCCTGGATATCGGCAGCAATTTCGGCTGCAGGTCGGTTTTCAGTCATATGGGTAGCCTACGCGCGAGCAGTGCCTCTCGTCACCTACACTTCGGCCTGCTGGAAGCGCGGGCGTGGTGGAATTGGCAGACACGCAGGATTTAGGTTCCTGTGCCGCAAGGCGTGAGAGTTCAAGTCTCTCCGCCCGCACTCAAGTATTAAAGAGCCCACCGGCGGGTGTGGCGGAATGGCAGACGCAGAGGCCTTAAAAGCCTCGGTCGAAAGACGTGCGGGTTCGAGTCCCGCCACCCGCACCAAATTTCTGGTGAAGCCGACTTCTCTGGCTATCGAGACTGCAACGCGTCAAGGGCAATCGACATACCAATCAACAACCGCTGATCGACAGTTGAACTGGCGCTTTCGTCTAGATGCAAAACATATCTATCCCGAATCACTGAAACTTTCTCGTATCGGCCAACCTGGTTCCCAGTAACCCCATCGGTCACTGCAAAGTGGTATGGAAAGAACTTGATTAAATCCCCCACTGGAATCAGGTCTGAAATTCGACGAAGAATTGCAATCAGTTGATTGTCTTCTGCAAATCTCAAGACTTCGACACCGGCTGCATTAGAAATAATCCAAGAACTCTTTAACAAGCTTTGTTTGAAATCTTTCCTGATTGAGCCGATGAGCACTCCAACAGAATCCTCAATGAAGTACGAGCCATGAACATCAATCACCTTTTCAGCTCTCAATGTAAACAACAAATTTGATTTTGAAGCATCAGAGTAGAAAGAGATTTTTTCTTTGATTTTCATCTTGGCTTGTTCTGCATATGCAATCAGATTTTCAGATTCGATACTTTCGGATGCATCAAAAACTTCGTAGATGTTTGTAAAAACGGTTATTTTCTGCTGAACTTTCAGATTTGGTTTCATGCCATCAATGTACTCTCAATTGATGACTTACCTAATTCAATTACCTGCTTTACACGCACAATTACCGCCACAACCTTCAACTGGCTGCAAGACACTCAAAATCTCGATAACCGCAGCTCGCACGGCTTGACCGCGATGCGAAATTGCATCTTTCTCTTTAGCACTTAATTCAGCAGTGGTTCGATCTAAACCTAGGGGTTCGAAAATTGGGTCATACCCAAATCCGTCCTCACCTCGAGGGGCAGATGCGAGCTTGCCCTCGACGATTCCCTCAACCACGCGCTCATCCCCATCAGGAGTCACAAAAGCAACTGCACAGGTGAAGTTGGCACCACGGCGCGAGGCTGGGACATCAGAAACCTGGTCGAGCACGAGTTGCAGGTTGGCCTTGTCGTTTCCATGGCTTCCAGCCCATCGCGCAGAAAGAATTCCAGGCATCCCATTCAACGCATCCACACAGATACCTGAGTCATCAGCAATCGTTGGAAGATTCGTATGAGCCGCAATTGCTCGCGCCTTTAACAGTGCATTTCCACTGAATGTGCTCGCGTCTTCAACCACTTCTGGCGCATTTGGCCATGCGTTCAAATCTAGAATTTCAATATCGCTACAGACGGCTGCAACTATGCGTTTCACTTCTTCAATCTTGTGGGCGTTGCGGGTCGCTAGAACTACCTGGATTGCCATTACTTGACGGCTGCCTTTTGCATTTCTGATAGTTCTACGCAACCAGCGGTTGCAAGGTTCAACAGCGCGTCTAATTCTGCGCGATTGAACGGTGAGCCTTCGGCAGTACCTTGGACTTCAACAAATCCACCGCTGCCAAGCATCACAACATTCATATCAGTTTCGGCACGAACATCTTCTTCATAATGCAAATCCAACCGCGGCTCGCCATCAATTACACCAACACTGATAGCTGAGACTGTTTCGACTAGAGCTGCGTCCAGACTTTTCACATGTCCATTCTTAACCGCCCACTCGATTGCATCATGTAGGGCAATCCAGGCTCCGGTGATGGCAGCTGTTCGAGTTCCACCATCAGCTTGCAGTACATCGCAGTCAATGACGATTGAGTTTTCGCCCAACGCTGAATAGTCAACCGCTGCCCGTAGTGATCTGCCAATCAGTCGCGAGATCTCGTGTGTCCGGCCTCCAATTTTGCCGCGCACTGCTTCTCGGTCGTTTCGAGTGTTAGTTGCGCGGGGAAGCATTGAATATTCAGCCGTCACCCAGCCCAAACCTGAGTCTTTTCGCCAACGTGGAACGCCTGGAGTGAAACTTGCAGTGCAAAGCACTTTGGTTTTTCCAAAAGTAACTAAGCAAGATCCTTCAGCGTGTTCGGACCAACCTCTTTCAAAAGTTACAGTCCGAAGTTCATTTGCGTTACGACCATCTGAGCGAGTCATTCGTTTCCTTACTTTGATTTTAAATCAGTGAGTGTGGGGTTTAGTGAAATTCCAAGTATTCGTTTTCCAAGCTCAGCAAATCCAACAGCATCTCCAGTGGTGTA
>JBIKSQ010000091.1:0-5465 GCA_044348555.1 Candidatus Nanopelagicales bacterium
AGAATGGCCCCAGCAATGAACGGAAAGATTACCCATAAAGACGAGACCGCAAGTCCGCCGTAAGCAGCTGCGAATTGACCCTTGAGGGCATCTCCAGTTCGGTTCCACACAACAGCACTCAAAGCCGCACCACCATCAAGTGGCAATCCAGGCAATAGGTTCACGACTCCACCAATTATTGAGGCCCACAGCGTCCATTCAGCCAGACTCTGGACGGCTGGAGAAGGTGAGAACTGCAACAGTCCGAAGGCAAACAGACCGGGCAGGAAGGTAACCAGCGGACCAGCAATGGCCACAACAAACTGATGTCGCGGGCGGGTAAACCGATTCTTAAACGCGGTGTGACCACCAACAATGTGAAGCACCACGTTAATAACTGGATATCCGTAGCGTTTAGCCGCAACCACATGGCCAATCTCGTGAACCAGAATCACGGCGTACAGCAAGATGCCATGCAGTAATGCCAAACCAAGGGTTGGTAAGTCGTTTGAAACGGAATTTAGTGCAGCTTGGCTGCTAGGTAAGGCAAAGTAGGAAATCAGCGCCACGCCAAAGGCAGACGAAGGTGGTAGAAAAACTGGCACCCCAAAGACATTAAAGGCTGGTTTTGGAGTTTTCACTAGGCCACCTTACGAAAGATTCAGACTCTAAGCATCTAACCTAACGGCATGGAACACTTGCTAAACCAACCTTTGTCTGCTTCCCGTTTGAATCAGTTTGAATCGTGCCAGTTGGCTTTTCGATTTAAGTACATCGACAAACTGCCTGAACCTCCCGGAGCTGCAGCATTTCGCGGCTCGGTAGTGCACTTGGCACTCGAAAAACTTTACGGTTTAGATCCTGCTGATCGAGTGGTTGCTGCTGCAGTCGATTTCCTCCCAACCGCACTCGATGAATTGTTGAGTGAGCATCCAGTCAATGCTGTAGCAATCGATTCGCAGTTAACTTGGCCGAGTGACGAATATGTTGCAAGCGATGCAGCCAAGCAAGATTTTCTGGCTGAGTGCAAACCACTGGTTGAAAACTATTTCAAAGTTGAAGATCCCAGCACTTTGAATCCTAAAGCGCTCGAGTATCGGGTCTCTGGTAAAAGCCGAGACGGGCACACACTGAATGGTTACATCGATCGTTTAGAAGAGAGTCCTGAGGGCTACATTCGGATTTCGGACTACAAGTCTGGTGCTACTCCACCGCCTCGGTTTCGGGACAAAGCGTGGTTTCAGCTTCAAATTTATGCATGGTTAATTCAGCAAGAAACCGGAACTATCGCCAAAGAGTTGAAATTGATTTACTTGAAGCACGGCGAAGCCATCACAAACAGTCCAACGCAAGAAGATCTCACGAATGTGGAAAACCGAGTCATTTCAATAGCTGAAGCAATCTCCGCGGCCGTTACCGAACGAAGCTTCCACCCTAAAGAATCTCCGCTGTGCAATTACTGCAACTTCCAAGAACTATGCCCCGCAAAAGGTGGAACCGCGCCACCACTGCCTTACTAGCCTGCGTTGAAGTAACTGGCCTCAGGGTGATGGAAAATGAGCGCTGAAGTTGACTGCTCTGGATGCAGTTGCAACTCCTCAGAAACTTCTACGCCGATTCGCTTCATATCTAAAAGTTCATCGAGCAAAAGTTGATGGTCTAAGTCTGGGCAAGCTGGGTAACCAAAGGAGTACCGCTCACCTTGATATTCCTGCTTAAGAATTGCACTAACTGAATCGGCATCGTTGTGTCCAATTCCCCACTCGCTGCGAACTCGAGCATGCCACATTTCCGCCAAAGCTTCTGTAAGGGCGACAGACAAGCCGTGTAGTTCAACATAATTGCGGTAGTCGTTTGCTGCAAATAGTTCCGCAGCCACTTCTGATACCCGAGCGCCCATGGTGACAACATGCATCGCCACATGATCGCCTTCAGTTTTTACGTAATCAGCTAGACAAAGCCGGCGATCTCGCCCCTGCCGCGGGAAGGAGAACTCCAACTCTTTGCCATCAGCTTGTACGAAGATTGAGTTATCTTGCGACCTGGCTGGGTAAAAACCGTAAATCAAAGCTGGATTAATGATCTTTTCAGATGTGATCCGATCCAGCCAGTATCGAAGCCGTGGACGCCCCTCGGTTTCAACCAATTCTTCGTAACTCAAACCGTTTTCACCGCGGCCGGGCTTCAAACCCCATTGGCCTAAGAAAAGAGAGCGCTCGTCCAGATACTCGATGATTTCAGCAATCGCGATGCCCTTGATGACCTTGCTTCCCATAAATGGCGGTGTCGGAATCACGTTATCCGAAGTTATTTCACTACGTCTAGTGTCTACTTCTACACTCATTGGAGATTCAGCCTTGATTCGGCGACCTCTCAACTCCGGCAATGCTGCACCTTCAACACCACGCTTGACATCAATGATCGCGTCCATCAACCGCAGACCTTCGAAAGCGTCCCGTGCGTAGCGAACTTCACCTTCATACATTGCAGCCAAGTCTTCTTCAACAAAAGCACGAGTCAATGCAGCACCACCAAGAATGACCGGATACTTAGCCAATCCTCGCTGATTCATCTCTTCAAGATTTTCCTTCATGATGACAGTCGATTTAACCAACAATCCAGACATCCCGATGGCGTCAGCGTTCTCGTTCTCTGCCGCTTCAATAATTGCAGAGATTGGTTGCTTAATGCCGATGTTTACAACCCGGAAACCATTGTTCGTGAGAATGATGTCCACCAGGTTCTTACCGATGTCATGCACATCGCCCTTGACGGTCGCCAGCACGATTGTTCCCTTGCCTGATGCATCTGCCTTTTCCATGTGTGGCTCAAGCAGCGCAACCGCAGTTTTCATCACTTCAGCTGATTGCAGAACGAATGGAAGTTGCATCTCACCGGAAGCAAATCTCTCGCCAACAACTTTCATTGCTGCAAGCAAGTTTTCATTAACAATCGACAACGCTGGTTTTTCCGAGAGTGCCATGGCTAGGTCGCCATCAAGGCCGTTCTTTTCGCCATCAATGACTCTGGCTTCAATGCGTTCAAAAAGTGGTAGATCCAAAAGTTTAAGTTTGTTTGATGTCGAAGATTCAGAGGCATCTTGAAACACTTCTAAGAAGTGAGAAAGCGGATCAAAAGTTAAGTTGTCTCCGTCATACTCTCGTTTATCCCAGATTAGCTTGGATGCAGCATCTCGCTGCTCTTCTGAAATCTTTGCAAGCGGCAAAATCTTGGAGGCATGCACAATTGCGGCATCCAGCCCAGCCTTCATTGCATCATCTAGAAACACACTGTTCAACACCTGACGAGCTGCAGGATTGAGTCCAAAGGAAACGTTGCTCAAACCTAGAACAGTTTTCACTTCTGGGAACTCAGCTTTGATCTGCTTGATCGCGTTAATGGTTTCGATCCCGTCGCGACGGGTCTCGTCTTGGCCGGTGCCGATTGGAAATGTCAACATGTCCAACATAATGTCGGATGTCGCCATCCCCCAGTCGTCATTCAGCTGCCGAATCAAACGCCGAGCAATCTCTAGCTTGTGTTCAGCGGTGCGCGCTTGACCAGTTTCGTCGATCACGAGTGCAACCACAGCTGCGCCGTGTTCCTGGACTAATTCCATGATCTGCTGGAATCTCGAGCCAGGCAAATCGCCATCCTCAAAGTTCACTGAATTAACGATGCACCGACCACCAAGTTTTTCAAGTCCTGCTTGTAGCACTTTTGGTTCAGTCGAATCCAACATTATTGGAAGAGTTGAGGAAGTAGCGAGTAGTCCAGCCAACCGTTCCATGTCAGCAACACCATCCCGGCCGACATAGTCAACGCAAAGATCGAGCACGTGTGCACCGTCTCTAATTTGTGATTTTGCTATGTCCATACAGGCGTCATCATCAACAGCGAGCATTGCATCTCTAAAGGCTCTCGACCCGTTTGCGTTGGTCCGTTCACCGACAACTAAGTAAGAGCTGTCCTGTTCCAATGGCACTGAAACATAAAGTGAAGAGACTGATGCCTCTTGCGATACCACTCGTGGTGGAATTTGCTTACCTCGAACAGCCTCGACCACAGCCCCCATATGTTCAGGCGTAGTTCCACAGCAACCGCCAGCGATTGCAATGCCGTAGCGCTCAACAAACTCTGAATGAGCAACCGCTAATTCAGCCGCTGAAAGTGGGTAGTAAGCGCCATCACTAGTCAGAACTGGCAGACCTGCGTTTGGCATGACAGAAATAGGTACTTTTGAGTTCTGACTCAAATAACGCAAGTGCTCGGACATTTCAGCTGGCCCTGTCGCACAGTTCATTCCAATGAGATCCACACCAAGCGCGATTAGGGCTGTGGTTGCAGCACCGATTTCCGAACCCAACAACATCGTTCCTGTGGTCTCCATAGTTACCTGCGCGATGATTGGAACCTCAATGCCGGTGGCTTGGCGAGCACGCTTAGCGGCCACCACAGCTGCCTTAACCTGTAGAAGATCTTGGGAAGTCTCAATCAACAGCGCCGAAACTCCACCTTCAATCAAGGCTTGGGCTTGGGTCAAATAGTGATCGCGTAAATGCGCATAAGGGGCATGTCCCAGGGTCGGCAATTTTGTGCCTGGCCCCATTGAGCCAAAGACCCAACGCGGATTCCCTGGAGTTGACCAACGATCGGCAGCTGCCCGTGCAAGCTGAGCACCAGCTAAATTCAACTCATAGTTTCGATCCGTAATGTCGTAATCTGCTAAGTTCGAGAAATTCGCACCGAAGGTGTTCGTCTCTACCGCATCTACACCAACCGCAAAATAAGCATCATGAACTGCTGAGACGATGTCTGGTCGAGTTACATTGAGAACTTCGTTACAACCCTCGAGCCCTTCGAAATCCTCCATGGTTGGATTTTGGGCTTGCAGCATCGTGCCCATAGCACCATCGGCTACGACCACACGGGTAGCTAGGGCTTCTTTTAGTTCATCAATAAAGGCTGACACGGGCGGAGTTTAGTTAATTACTGCTCTTTGTACGCGCGGAAGCGTTCGATAGCTGCGACAGTGGATGCATCAAGGTGGGTGGTCTCGCCTCCAGAAAGCGCTGGGGTGATCTGATTGGCCACTACTTTTCCTAGTTCTACGCCCCATTGGTCGAACGATGCAACATTCCAAATCAGCCCTTGGATGAGGGTGATGTGCTCGTAAAGGGCAATCAGTTGGCCCAAAACTGAGGGGGTGAGTTTTGGATAAGTAATGAGGGTAGATGGCCGATTACCTGGCATCACCTTGTGCGCCACCAACTCCTCGGCAGTTCCGTCAGCCCGGACTTCAGCAGCTGTTTTGCCGAATGCCAACACACTGCTTTGAGCCAGCACGTTCGAGATGAGCAATTCGTGATGGTTACCCATCTTCTTAACTGGGTTTAAGCCGAAGATAAAGTCAACCGGAATTAATGAAGTTCCCTGATGCAGTAGTTGGTGGAAGGAGTGCTGGCCGTTTGTGCCAGGTTCGCCCC
>JBIKSQ010000092.1:0-5420 GCA_044348555.1 Candidatus Nanopelagicales bacterium
CGTAAAGCTTTCAACCGCAGGGGTCACATTCGCTGATGTAATTGACGTTGCTCGAAATGACGCCAAGATTGAGTTGATGCCTGATGCACTAACCGCAATTCAAAACTCACGTGCGTACATCGACGCAATTGCTGCAGGAGACACGGCGGTTTACGGCGTCTCCACTGGTTTCGGTGCATTAGCGAACCGAAAGATTGAGGTTGCTGATCGGGCGCAACTTCAGAAATCACTCATTAGGTCGCATGCGGCAGGGGTAGGCCCAGCCGTCGAGCGTGAAGTTGTTCGGGCACTCATGTTTTTGCGGCTTCGGACTATGGCGTCAGGTCGAACTGGTGTGCGAGTAGCAGTTGCGCAGAAGTACATCGAGTTTCTGAATAAGGGGATTACGCCGGTCGTGCCAGAGTTTGGATCGCTTGGTTGCAGTGGAGATTTAGCGCCACTATCGCATTGTGCACTTGCAATCATGGGTGAAGGCCGAGTACATGACTCCAGTGGAAATGAAGTTGACACTAAAGCTGCTTTAAAGGCTGCAGGGATAACTCCAATTGAGCTAGAAGCAAAAGAAGGCTTGGCACTAATCAACGGAACCGATGGGATGCTCGGAATGTTGATTATGGCCTGTGCAGATCTACAGCAACTATGCACTGTTTCAGACATAACCACTGCCCTGAGTATCGAAGGTCTCCTCGGTACTGATCGGGTGTTTGCTCCCGAACTGCATGCACCACTTCGACCACAAGTCGGCCAAGCCGCCAGTGCTGCAAACATTTTTGGATTACTCCAAGGCTCGGCGATTGTTGCCTCACACAGAGAAAATGATTCAAGGGTTCAAGACGCTTATTCACTTAGATGTGCGCCACAAGTAACTGGTGCCGTTCGTGACACTGTAGAGCATGCACTTCTGATTGCTGGAAGAGAGCTAGCCAGTGCGATTGATAATCCAGTCGTGTTGCCAGATGGCCGTGTTGAGTCGAATGGAAACTTCCACGGCGCCCCAGTTGGGTATGTTCTGGACTTTCTGGCAATCGCAGCTGCAGATTTAGGTTCGATTTCAGAGCGTCGTACAGATCGTGCATTAGATCATCACAGATCATCGGGTTTACCGCCGTTTCTCGCCGATGACCCAGGTGTTGATTCTGGGCTGATGATTGCTCAATACACACAAGCTGGTTTGGTAAGCGAGAACAAAAGGTTGGCCGTTCCCGCAAGTGTGGACTCGATACCTTCCTCAGCAATGCAAGAAGATCATGTTTCAATGGGCTGGTCTGCTGCGCGCAAGTTGCGTAAAGTTGTTGAGAACCTGTCGCGAATTCTTGCGATTGAACTTGTAACTGCATCACGCGCTATTGACCTAAGAACTGGTCTGGCTCCAGCTGTTGCGACTGGACGAGTTATTCAAGAACTTCGCAAGAGTGTCGATGGACCTGGTCCAGATAGATTCTTATCACCCGAATTAGAGGCAGCAACCAATCTAGTTACTTCAGGATTAATCGTGAAGGCTGCCCGAGAAGTTATGCCGGAGCTTATCTAGTTGCAAAGCCAGCGCTGGCTTCCAAGATAAGTAAAGCTGCCAATCTGAGCGTTCGTTCATCAGGTGCATCTTTGGTCGCATCAATCTCAGTAATGTCGATTGCGCGAACTCGCTTGTCAGCAGCTAATAGAAAAGCAGCTTGGCGAAGTTCATCCGCTGACAATCCACCAGGCATAGATGCGGGGCATGCAGGAACTGCAGCACGATCGCACACATCAACATCGAGATCAACATAAATCTCACGACCGCCAGCTCCAGCAATCTCAAGCGCCTGTGCAACCGCTTGGGCAATGGATTGAGTGCGAATGTCAGCTCGTGAAATTACGGTTAAGCCGTTTTCCTTTGCGCGATTTGAGTATTCCAAACTATTTGCAAAATCTGCTATCCCAATTTGAACTATGTTTTTTCCTGGCAAGCCTGCCTGAATAAGTTGCCACACAGGGGAACCGTTTGACTGGCCATCTCTGAGATCGTGATGAGCATCTAAAGTGATGAGTCCGATGTTCGACAAATCATCCCAAAGATTTGAAGCCAGTGAATATGTAATCGAGTTGTCCCCACCAACCGCAATCAGCAGTTTGTGCTTTTCCAACAAACCAGAAACTTTCGCCTTGATGCGTTTATGTCCATCAATCTCGTCGGGTGATTCAATATCGCCAAGATCGGTGAATGAAGATTCGTTTAACTCGATACCCGCTGATGAAGAGTAGGTGGAGTACTTGGCCAGAATTTCACGGACTTTTCCAGGGGTTAAATTCGAATTTGTTGGAGACAGTGAGGTTTTGTGGGCAGGGACTCCAAGCAGCGCAATCTCTGCGTTTGAGTTAGGCGAGGAAAACAGCGAGTTTGCTCGCTTCCACTTTGCATCATGAGGCAGCTGAGACGCAGTCATATTCATAGCGTAAGGCATGGTACTGAGACATTGGGTTACTTTCATCTTCATTCATGTGACTGGTGTTAAGGTGAGGTCAGAGAAAAAAGTCTCACCTAGGGAGAAGTCAATGTCATCAGCTAATGCGGTTGTAGCCACTGGAGTTACAACCGAAAAACTTGCAAATGTTCGTAAATGGAATCTTTCGCTAACGGTTCTGCACTTTGGCCAAGCAATAGCGATGCTGGCATTGACAAATGATTTTGCATTGAAGGCTCTCAGCTCCTTTCCAGCTGGACCTCCAGGCACAGAAGAACTATTCACTTCAACACTTTTTGAAGTTCGAGTTGGTTGGGTAATCGGTGCGTTTCTTGCACTAGCAGGGCTAGATCATCTGCTCACATCAACTTTTGCGCGGAAGACTTACGAAACCGATTTGAAGAATGGCATCAACCGTTTCCGTTGGGCCGAGTATTCAATCAGTGCATCACTCATGGTTGCGATCATCAGTATGTACTGGGGAATCGTGACGCTGGCTGCTTTGATTGCTGTTGTTGGTGCAAATGTCGCGATGATTCTTTTTGGCTGGATTCAGGAAAAGATGAATCCGCCAGGGCGTACATCAACCACAATGATGCCATTCTGGTTTGGAACACTTGCTGGAATTACTCCATGGCTTGCGATGTACGCAAACATTTCCCAGATTCCACTTGATGAAGCGCCTGATGGACTGTTCTTAATCATGATTGTTCAGGCCATCTTCTTCTTCGGTTTCGGTCTCAACCAGTGGTTGCAGTACCGCGGAGTGGGCAAGTGGAAGAATTACATGTTTGGTGAAAAGACTTACTTGATTCTCAGCCTTGGAGCAAAGTCACTATTGGCATGGCAGATTTTCGCGGTTTCGCTAATTGATATTCCAGTCTAGGAATTCATTTCGTTTTCCTGAATCGGCTTAAAACTGCGATCGTAACGACTTTGTCAGCAGCGCGATTATTGAAGTGATGGTCAGTAACCCAGCCAATCCAAAATAGGTTGGGCTTAATCCAAAGCTCTCAACCGATAATCCGGTCAGCACCATTCCAAGCGGTGGAGCTGCATAAAACACTGCGGTTTGAACTCCAAAAACCCTGCCATGCTGGTCGGCAGGTACTCGCGTTTGAACAAGAGTGCTGAGCAGTGGATTAAAAGGACCCCAAGACAAACCTAAGAAAAATGCAGCAGTCACAAACAGAGGCATGGGGGGCAAGAAAGCCATCGGAATCATGCTGAGTGCACTCCCAAGTAGAACCACTCGCACCAGAGTTTTTCTGGACAGTCGCGCACTAATCCAACCGTAGCCAAATGCACCTGCAGCTGAGCCGGCGGCAAGAGCAGATAGAACAATGCCAAGACCGGCAGGGTTTCCTAACTCTTCAAAGTATGTAGGAAGAACTACTGCTTCAGTCGGTAGGTAAACGGCTGCAATGATCAGTACTGAAACGGTCAGAGTTCTGAGTAGTTTGTCATTCCACAAACTTTTAAACCCAAGGCTCATACTCCTGTCTGTCACGTGACCCAAGCTTTCGGCTAGTTCGCGTGAGTCCTTACCAGCATTTCCAACCCGCAAAAATGCAATCGCAAACGCTGCAACAACAAATAGTGCAGCTGCGACCCAGAAAGAATTAACGGCACCGATTGTGGAAATCAAAACCGCACCCATTGCAGGCCCAAAAATCCAAGCCACTCCCATGAAACCGTCATGGAGTCCATTGAGTCGATCTAGGTTTACATCTGAAGCTTTTGCAACATCGACAATCAGAGTTTTTCTTGCGGTGTAACCAACCGGATCAAAAATTGCGCCAAGCACTGCCAGCGCCAGAATGCTGGTGCTTGAGAGCCCTGACGTGGCGGCCACAATTGGAAAAGCAATTACTGATAATGATGAGAGTAAATCGGCCCCAATGCTGACTGATCGCCTACCAAGATGATCAACTATCCAACCACCGATTGGGGAAATTATCAGACCAGGAATAGCAGAAATTGCTGCGACTATGCCTGCGAAGGCTGGTGAACCAGTTTCTTCAAGCACAAGCCAAGGGATCGTAATCATGACGATTGAGTTACCTAAACCAGAAGCAAAATTTGATACTTGGTGAAGGATGACAGGGTATTTCTTACTCATTATCCAATTATGGCGCATTCTTGCGAAGGATAGTTAACGCTCATTTTCTGCACATTTACTTTGTTTTTCTTTGAGTATATGTATCACTGATAGAAGGTTCGCGCGGAGGTATTTATGTATTCGCTAGTGATTTGTGGACCAGCCATTTATAGATCTGCAATTTCAGATTTGCTCAGAACTCATCGAGGAGAGTTGAGAGTTGCTAGTCAGAGCAATCATGTGCCCGATGCTCGCCGGTTACTGGTCGATGTTTTACCTGATGCGGCTTTGGTGATTTCTTCACTCGATTCTGAAAGTGCACTAGCCGAGATAAAACAACTTCGCAGAATTGATCTTGATGTAAGGCTTATCTGGTGGTCTTTGAACGGCGATGGCAACAATTTGAAAGATTCGGTGGCGGACATGGCGATTGTGGTTTCTTGGGAGAGCGATGCCGAGCAAATTGTGGAAGCTCTGGGAATACCGGTCCCAAAACCAGCGCCGCGCTCAGTGCCCAAGCTGACCAGTCAAGAACAACTGATTTTGCAATTAGCTGCTGAAGGCATGAGTAATCGAGCAATCGCGTTTCGACTTGCAATCAGTGAAAGCACCGTAAAGAACCGTCTTCGGCAAATCCGGGCCAAATTCAACACTTCATCTAGAGCACAATCCGTCTGGCAGGCAGTGCAGTGGGGGTATTTGGTGCCCAGTAACAGAATCTCTGACCATGTAGCGAGTTGAAATGCCCCATTTTGGGCTCGGGTGCCCGAGTTCAGCCCGACCCTTGAGTGTCGTTTACCATGAGCCCTTGCAAACCATGTTGGTAGCGAAGGGAATTTCGTGACAGTTCTAGACAAAATCCTCCGGATCGGTGAAGG
>JBIKSQ010000093.1:0-5384 GCA_044348555.1 Candidatus Nanopelagicales bacterium
GGCGAATCTGGATATCTTGAAAGCGCCAATCTCGCCAGCAATTGAGATTTATGAAGGCGTGTTGTACCAATCGCTGAACTATGCGGGCCTATCTAAGGCAGGGCGAGCAAGGGCAAACGATTCGCTAGTTATAACTTCATCTGTTTTTGGTTTGTTGACACCTGAGGACCAAATTCCCCATTATCGACTAAGTGGCAGTGTCAGTTTGCCTAAATTAGGGGTGGTCTCCAGCTTCTGGAAAAACCAAATCCCAGCTGATCTGTTTGATGATCAGTTGATAGTCGACATGCGGTCCGGCACCTACGAGAAGTTCTGGCAACCAGCCTTAGAAACCATCTTTGTCCAAATCAAAGTCATGCAGGTTGATCCAAAACATGGGCAAAAGATTGCTGTTTCACATTTCAACAAGGCCACCAAGGGGGAAATCGCAAACGCCCTGTTGAATACCCGTAGAAAACTCGCAACTTCAGAAGATGTGGCAAGCGAAATTGCCAAGGCCGGTTGGGAAGTCGAAACCAGTAGAAGCGCCAAGTCTGGTGTCCAAGTTATTGAAGTGATGATTAAGTAAGTGTGTTGCGCTGAGTTCTAATTACCCATTAAGCAGTTCCATCTTGGCTCTACTAGGCTTGTATATAGTCCTAAAGTTAAACCAAAAATTGAGTCACAGTAAGGAAATCACGACATGGCAGCCATCGATCTAACCCTTGAGCAATTCGAGCCAACAGTCACTGCTGAAGGAATCACTCTGGTTGATTTCTGGGCTGAGTGGTGTGGACCTTGCCGACAGTTTGCACCAGTCTTTGAAGCAGCAGCAACCGACAATCCAGATATTCGCTTCACAAAAGTTGATACCGAAGCTGAGCAAGAATTGGCGGCAGGCATGGGTATTAGTTCCATCCCAACACTCATGATTTTCCGCGATGGCATCTTGCTTTATGCAGAACCCGGCTCACTCCCCCGCCCTGCACTAGATGACCTGATCGGTCAGGTTCGCGGATTAGATATGGATGACGTCCGCAAGCAGATTGCTGAACAAGAAGCGGCTGGCGGCCACGACCATGAAGGTCACGACAAAGAAGGTCACGACAACTGCTGCAACTGAAGCGGTAGCCTAAATCTGTGCGTTTATTTGACCAGAAATCGATGCGGGCATTCGCCTACCCGAATTTCCGAAGAGTATTTCCCGCAAGCATGGCTAGCAACATCGGATCATGGGCGCAATTTGTTGCGCAAGATTGGTTAGTTCTTGAGCTGACTGGAAGCGCATTTCTACTCAGCATTGTGGCGATGCTGCAATTGCTTCCATCTCTATTTCTTAGTGTGCCAGCCGGAGCGCTCGCAGACCGATTCAATAAAAGATTCATATTAATCGGCACAAACCTCACTGGATTTACATCGGCAATGACGCTCGGCATTCTGGTCTCAACTGGCAACGTCGAAGTTTGGCAAATAATGGTGTTGGCCCTGGTGCTTGGCATTGCAAACTCAATCGATGGACCAGTTCGGCAGGCATTCAACTCCGAATTGGTTGGACCCGAAAATGTTTCAAACGCCGTCAGTCTGATTTCAGCGAATGTAAATATTGCCCGGTTAGTTGGACCTGCTCTCGCTGGAATCCTGATTACGTTGTTTGGAAACGGCCCAGCTTTTTTCATTAATGCAATCAGCTTCGCATACATGGCAGTAGTTTTGATTTCACTAGACACTAAGACGCTTTACCAAATTCAGGTTTCAAATACTCCGAAACCAATTCGTGAGGGGATTTCATATCTTAGGAATCGGCCAGACCTACAAGCCACGTTATTAATCGTTTTTGTTGCTGCAGGATTTGGCCTGAACTTCAATTTCTTGAATGCCGTGATGGCAAAGAATGTATTCGAACTCTCTGCTACCAGTTTTGGCCTGCTGGGTTCTGCAGCTGGCGTTGGATCGCTTGCGGCAGCTCTTTATTCAACAAGACTTGAGCACCTCCAAACTCCAAGGTTTGTCGCCCAAGCCGCTTTTACTTTTGGTTTGTTGCTCGCGGTTGCGGCCTGGATGCCGACTGCTTGGTCGTATGCGGCAGTTGTTCCGTTTGTGGGATTTGGCGTCCTTTTGACCATGATCTCCGGTAACGGAGTAATGCAAGTTAATACTCCAGTTCGGATGCGCGGACGAGTGTTGGGATGGTTTATGTTGGCTTTTAACGCGCCGTTAGGTCAGCCAATCCTGGGTTGGTTAGCGGTGAATGTTGGAGACCGATTCGCAATTTCAGCAGCAGGTTTTTTGACTTCGCTGCTGGTCGCAGGAGTTTGGGTCGGCTATCGGAAATCTATCGCCAGAACTGGCCTTTACGAATAAATCAGAATCTTTCTTCGGCAATCGAATTGCCACCATCGACAACCAGGTTTTGCCCTGTCACGTAACTTGCGGCCTCGCTGGCTAGCCACAGAATCGTGGTTGCGACTTCAGCCGCGGTTCCACTTCGGCCGATTGGCGTTTGTTTGCCTTGGTTTACTTCATCATCGGTTTGGGAATCAGTTTCAATCCAGCCAGGAGACACCGCGTTAGCAGTTACACCGTTTGCGGCTTCGTCAAGCGCCAGCGACCGAGTGAGTCCGATGACTCCAGCTTTGGCTGCTGCGTACGCTGCGTCATTCCGCATCACCATGACTGCTCCTGTCACTGATGAAACATTCACAATTCGTCCCGAACCACTTTTTCGAAGATACGGCAAAGCGAACTTTGAGACTAGAAAAACCGAGTCAAGATTTCGATTGATTGCGCTAGTCCAAGCCTGAGGAGTTATTTCTCCTGCAGAATTTGATTCACCATTAGACCCCATCTGGGATAGCACACTCGTCATGCCTGCGTTATTGACCAGCACATCTATTCCACCCATTTGGACAGCGGCGAGTTCGACAAGCTTTTGCGCACTCGAACCATCCGTTAGATCTGCACTTTGTGCAAACACTCGATCTCCACCGATTTCAGCCATACGCTCAAGGCAGCGGCCACTTAGAGAAGTCATGAACACAGTTGCACCTTGATTATGAAAAAGTTGCGCAGCTGCAAAACCAATTCCATTGGCTGCCCCAACCCCAGTGACGAGAACTTTGCGACCCTTAAAATCCATGCCCTAACCATACG
The DNA here is from genome assembly GCA_044348555.1 of Candidatus Nanopelagicales bacterium. Lineage (GTDB taxonomy): Bacteria > Actinomycetota > Actinomycetes > S36-B12 > UBA5976 > JAFMIT01. The sequence continues at coordinate 3,130 of JBIKSQ010000093.1, forward strand.
TAGTTATCTGGAATTAATAGTTCAAGGTGTTTGGGTTGCTATCTTGAAGGGGAAAATTGCCAGAAAAAACTCCTCTAAAGACTTAGAGTTAGCATTAAAAGGATATGTAAAGGGTGAAGGGCATGGAATTCATTAGACAGGTTGTTGTTTTTGATGCATTCGACGTTGAGGCATCAAGTAGTTTTTGGGCTGGATTTCTAGATGGATTTGTCCTCAAGGATAAAGACGGAACTTGGCACTCGGTTTTCGATAAACATAATAAATGGGTGATTGGAATTCAGTTCTCAAAAGATCATATTCGCCCTAACTGGCCTAATGGAGAGAAGCAACAGGTCCACTTGGACTTTCATGTTCTTGACTTCGAATCCGCTCACAGCAAAGTTATGGGATTGGGCGCAACAATTCTAAAGGAATGGGAAGATACGAATTCACCGCATGGATTCCAGGTTTATGCCGACCCTGCCGGTCATCCATTTTGTTTGGGTTGGGGACACCCCACTAATGTTGAATTAGACTCCTTTTTCGTCAACTGACAACTTTGTTCTAACGCTAGGGCTCAGGAATGATTGATAGGAGATAATCAAGTGCACGCTGAAGCATTCAATCTCCTGAATCGAGTGTTCGCGCCCAAACAGACATCAATCCTTCTAATTGATGGTCCAGCTGGAGCAGGGAAAACGACCCTGGCTTTGGAAATCCAGGCTAAAACAGATTCGACTTTGCTGCATCTGGATGATTTTTATGATGGTTGGGACGAACCATTTGATGCGAATTTCATTCAGCGAGTTAAACGTGCAATCAATCACCTGATTGATCCGATATCCCAACCAAGTTTCATGAAATACGATTGGAACGCCGAATCTTTTGTATCGGCGGAGATGCAACGCATCGGAAAACTCATAATTGTTGAAGGGGTTGGTGCTGGACTGCTTTCAAAAAGTCTGCCAGCCGATAATCAAGGGGTTATATTCGTGGACGTTGAAAGTGAGACTGGTGTTCAGCGGGTAATCGAAAGAGATGGCCGTCACTTGAGCACTCAAATCCAGAAATGGAAAGACCGCGAAGAATCAATCTTTGCCAGCTATAACGCTCGCCAGCTGGCAGATTTAACACTGTAACTTGCGTCAGTTGCCGGCTAACTCATCAAGCGCCGCAGCAAACTCAGCACCGGCACTTTTTGCAGAAACACCTTCTAGAGCTTGCACCGGCAAGCCCGCGGAGTTGGCTTCGTTGATTACCGGGCTTAGTGACACTGTTGAAGTAAGAACGAGATTTGGCAAAAGTAGTTTGATTTCGCGGGCTCGATAAAGCGCTTCTTCGCTGCTATCGAGTTTGTTGAGCATCACCCGGAGGTTTCGGTTCCAGCCTGGCTTTGGCTTTTTAACTTGCTGCGCAAATTCAACCGCATCGGCTGCTGATCGCAGTGAGAACAGTGTCGGTTCAGCAACCACCACAACCTCTGATGCGAGCGCTATCGCTTCGGCTGTCAGGATTCCGAGTGAAGCTGGCGCATCAATTAACATCACATCAAAGGCTGATAAATCGCCTAGGTTTTTAACTACTTGTGAAGTGAATGTTGTTGGATCAACACCATTATCTAGGTGCTTCAAAGACCGATTAGCAGTAACAATTGAGACTAGACCCTTGAACTCTTTCCATGCTGCAGGTACTGCAATCTCGACGAGAGTTTTGTCTGCGAACGCTGCTTTAACCGTGAGCACTGAATCGTCATCGAGAACAGCGGTAGATAGGGAGCCCTGTGGATCTAGATCCACGAATAGAACCTTCTTGCCCTGCTCGAGAAAGACGCCTGCAAGGCCAAGCAAGGTTGAAGTCTTACCAACTCCACCTTTGCCAGAAAGTACTGCGATCGTGCGTTGAGCTCTTTGGTTTGGTTCGGGAGTAGTTGGGGGAACTAATTTCTGCGGCTCAATGCTCGAATCATCTTTGGCCGATTCCGCAGCAGCCATATCCCAGATGAGCAAGTCTCGGATTTCATCCCAGGTTTCGTAGGAATCAGCCATCGAAGGCTCAGCAATTAAAGGTACTTCTGATGTGCCTAAGTTTTTAAGATTCTTAGAAGCTCGGTCGATGAATTTTTGGATTAAGCCGTTTAACTCTGCCAAATCAATCGCTCCTCAGCTTTACTTACAGCTCAGCCTATCCGCCAGCAACTGCTGGAATGACCGATACGGTAACACCATCAGCAATTGCAGTGTCAATGCCATCCAAGAAGCGAACATCTTCTTCGCCAA
>JBIKSQ010000157.1:0-3414 GCA_044348555.1 Candidatus Nanopelagicales bacterium
CCGTGACTTGGCCGTGTTTTTATGGAATCGATTTTGCAACTCGGGCTGAACTGATTGCTACAGGTCTTGGAATCGACGATATTCGCAAATCAATCGATGCAGACTCGTTGGGTTTTGTATCGCTTGAAGGTTTAGTTGAATGTACCGAAGTTGCCACTGAACGTTTATGTAAAGCCTGTTTTGATGGCGAGTACCCCGTCGAGCTACCGGCTGATGATTTAATCAGCAAACATGTGCTTGATGGAATTGCAAAATCAGTCCAAGCTGATGATGGAATACATCAAGCCTTGCGATTGCCGTAGAGAGGGTCGACGTGTCAGAGGCATACGCAAAAGCTGGAGTCGATGTTGAGGCCGGCGAAAAAGCAGTCGCGCTGATGAAAGCGAGTGTGCTGGCAGCCTCACGACCTGAAGTCGTTGGAGACTTTGGTGGCTTTGCTGGATTGTTTGACGCATCTGCGTTAACAAAATTTCGCCGACCTCTGTTAGCAACCGGCACAGATGGAGTCGGCACCAAAGTTGTGGTTGCACAGAAACTTGGGATTCATCACACAATCGGAATTGATTTGGTCGCAATGATTGCCGATGACATTGTGGTTTGTGGAGCTGAACCTTTGTTTTTGACTGACTACATCGCTACTGGGAAAGTTGATCCGCAAGTAGTCGCGGACATTGTGCGCGGGGTAGCTGAAGGTTGTAAGCAGGCCGGGATGGCGTTGCTTGGTGGGGAGACGGCCGAACACCCAGGTTTGATGCAGCCAGGTGAATATGACATTGCAGGAGCTGGCACTGGTGTTGTGGAAGCCGATGAACTGCTTTCAGCTGATCGAGTTCAGGTGGGTGATGTTGTGATTTCGATGCGCGCATCTGGTCTGCATTCAAACGGATATTCACTAGCTCGATTTGTGTTGCTTGGTGAGAGTGGAAAAAATGTGGGACTTAGTTTGGAAAAACACGTCGATGAATTGGGCAGAACTCTGGGCGAAGAGATGCTTGAACCAACTCGTATCTACGCGCTTGATTGTTTGGCATTGGCAAAACAATTAGGAACCAAACTCCACACTTTCTCCCACATCACAGGCGGTGGTATCGCAGCAAACATCGCGCGGGTTCTGCCAGTTGATATGGCCGTAGATGTTGAACCTGTTTGGGAAGTTCCGCCAGTTTTCTCACTAATCAAAAATGTGGGAACTGTTTCAGATTCAGACATGGCGAAGACATTCAACATGGGAGTGGGCATGGTCGCGATTGTTGATGCAGCGGCCGCGAGTAAGGCGCTGGAGTTTTTGAAAACTCGAAACCTAGATCCACATATTGTTGGTGAAGTTCGAATTCGTAAAGATGGTGAAAATGGTGACAGCCCCGCCAAAGGTGGAAAAGGCGGAGCTGTCTTTGTGCGTTAATCGCACGGAGTTCATATTTGATTGCTAGAAAAAACTAGCGATCTGGATTTTCATCGGTTTCTGAGTCAGTTTCGTCTTCTTCATCTTCTTCAATCCAGGCGCTGTAATCGGGCTCTGGGATATCTGAATCGGTGCGCGCAGCAGCAAGCTCGGCTTGAAGTGCGGTCAAATCTGTGCTGCCGGTGTCATATTTAAGAGCACGTGCAACTTTGGCTTGTTTAGCCTTCTGCCGGCCTCGCCCCATGGCGCAGCCACCTCACTTTCTAGGTGGTGAACTTTCTTGGGAAATACATCCAAGATTGGGCGAACTTTAGCCAAAAACCCTGAAATTCGGCACTCCGCTACCTATATAAGTGGCTAATTGTCACGATTTGAGTCATTTGTGAGTGAAAACAGCCATGAAAATCCGTATACAGAGCGAGACTTTGGTGGCAAAGTTCGCTCATTACCTGTTAGGAGGTGGGCGTATCAATATGGCCGACATTGAGCGCATGCTGCGCCCTCGAGAAGTTGCTTTACTATTCAAAGTAGATCCAAAGACTGTAACCCGTTGGGCCAAGAGTGGCCGGCTCTCACCAGTTGTCTTACCAAGTGGACATCGCCGATATCGCATGTCGGATGTTGAGACTCTGATTAACGCGACTTCCCGCCGCGCTCGGCCAGTTGGTCAGCACACTTGTCCACGCTGCGGGACCTCAGTTCGCTGCTCCGGCGGCGAGTAGGCTTTAGCCACTCGCACGAGACCAGTTAATCTGGCTTGGAACGGATGGCATCTTGAACGACACAGCACGGCTCTCAGTTGGGCTAATTGGCCCCGGCCGAGCAGGCGCTCCAATCGCGGCCGCTCTAGACCGCATCGGTCACACTGTTACCCACGTTTCAGCAGTTTCTGAATCATCAATCAATCGGGCAAAGCGATTTATTCCAAACGCAAAAATCTGTGACCCACTTTTATTGGTGCAGTCTGTTGACTTGGTATTGATCGCCGTTTCGGATGATCAACTAGCAGCACTCGTTAGTGGCTTAGCTTCTGCTGGTGGAGTTCGAAGTGGCCAGTTTTGGGCCCACCTCAGTGGCGCGCATGGGTTACTTCCGCTCTTGCCAGCAATCGACCAAGGTGCAATCGCCTTGGCGCTTCATCCGGCAATGACTTTCACAGGTGACGAGAGCGATGTTGAACGCATTATTGAGTGCCCGTTTGCGGTGACTTCGGCTGAACAATTTCGAGTTGTTGCCGAAGCTTTGGTACTCGAAATTGGTGGAGTTCCTATTTGGGTACATGATGCTGATCGAATTCGTTATCACGCAGCATTGACACATGCATCAAATCATTTGAACACCTTGATTGCCCAATCCCGAGATTTGCTCAAGCAGGTTGGGATAAATGAAGCGGGCGCATTCTTGCAACCACTAACCACTAATTCTCTCGATCAAGCCTTGCGCTCCGGAGATGCTGCACTAACCGGACCGATTGAACGTGGGGATGTGGAGACAGTTCGGGCGCATCTTGATGAGTTGATTGGTAGCGATGCACACGAAACATATTTAATGATGGCGCGCGCAACCTTCATGCGCCAAAAACCAAAACTCAATGCTGAAGTAATTCAAAAGTTTGAAGAGCTCCTCAAATGACCAAACTATTCACCGATCTGAAATCCTTTAAAGCGCATCCAGCCGGTGCACCTCGGGCAGCTGTATTTACCATGGGTGCGTTACACGCAGGCCATATGGAGTTAGTCAAAGCCGCCCGACAAATTGTTGGTCCAGATGGTGAAGTGCTCCTCACAATTTTTGTGAATCCGACTCAATTCACCAAGTCAGCAGACTTAGCAAGTTATCCACGAACCCTTGATGCAGATTTAGAGTTATGTGCAGCAGCCGGAGTAGACGTGGTTTTGGCTCCATCAGTAGAAGATGTGTTTGCAGAACCAATTACCCAAATCAACGCAGGCCTGCTCGGCCAAGTGCTTGAAGGAGTAAGTCGGCCCGCGCATTTCGATGCAGTTGCGAGC
>JBIKSQ010000094.1:0-5352 GCA_044348555.1 Candidatus Nanopelagicales bacterium
GGAAATGACCGCTGATCACCTAATCGTGATTGGTCGCGGCGAGATTATTCAAGACACTTCAATGGAAGCATTCATTGCCTCTGCCGGAATTGGAAGTGTGCGAGTGGTTGCACCAGATGCAGGTCGCCTAGTGGAAGCACTGAAGAGCGCCCAAATCGCAGTCGAACTTGGCGAAAACAACGAGTTGATGGTCACTGGTTCAACTTCAGAAGTGGTTGGCGAACTAGCTGCACGAAATCAAATCGTGTTGCATGAGTTAACGCCAATTGCCCCATCTCTCGAAGAAGCATTCATGATGTTGACTCGAGATTCGGTCGAATTCCATGGAGCTACACATGTCTAAAGAATTGAAATTAACTTTTGTTCGCATCGTGCATTCGGAAATCATCAAATTCCGTTCATTGCGTTCAAACTGGGTGACATTGATATCAACGATTTTTTCAATCTTTTTCTTCGGAGCAATCTCATCCTTCTCGGCAATCGGTGGTGTGGATACGGGTGATGGCCCAGATTTTGCAACGCTCGATCCCGTGAGTGTTGTGCTTTCTGGAACAAACTTTGCACTCTTGATTGTTGGTGTTTTCGGTGCGGTGCTAGGTGCGCGCGAATATGCCTCAGGCATGATCAAGCTCACGTTTACAGCGGTCCCAAATCGGCTCAATGTGTTGTGGGCAAAACTGCTGGTGTTCTTGGTTGCCATGTTGCCAGGTGTTTTGATTTCCACTCTTTTGGTTTTTAACGTTGGCATGAGCATTCTTGAATCTGGAGGTGCGGACACGGTCGCATGGGATGACGCAGGTGTTTCAAGGGCCGTAATCGGCGCAGCTCTTTATGTTGTGGGTATCGGTGTGATTGGGCTTGGTCTCGGCGTACTTCTACGCAACATCGCAGGGAGTATCGGGATGCTCATTGGTGGAGTGTTGTTTGTGCCATCACTTTTGACTGCGTTACTTCCAGCGAGTTGGTCCGAAGTTCTTAAGTACCTGCCATCAAATGCTGGTCGGAGCTTCACGGAAATTTATGAGATTCCAAACCTGCTGGATGCCGAAACGGGTATTTGGGTGTTTGCCTGCTGGGTAGTTCTAGCTGTTGTTGTCACCGCTTTGCAGATGCAAAAGCGAGATGCATAAATCAGTTTGAAAACGCAGATGGCTGATTGGTTGGGTTAGACCCAACTAGTCAGCCACATGTGTATCTGCCAGTACGGAGTGCTAACAACATCGCCCGTCCATAGTGGCAAAAAGAAAATACTCAAAGTTATTGCGGCGAGCGTAAACCCACCCACTATGAACGCGCGGCGTTTACGTTCGACACCTGCATATGCTGGTCCTAATAGTTGACCAAGTGCTGCTGCCAAAGCCATCACAACGAACGGCGTGAACACGATCGAGTAGAACGCAAAGATTGTTCGATACTGATACATCAACCAAGGCGCCCAACCAGCTAAGAAAAACAGCACAATTGCGGTTGAGGCAGCTGAACGTTTAGAAATTGCCATCCAGAGTTGTTGAAAAAGAGCAGCAGTGCCAGCCCACCAAATCAGCGGATTGCCCAGTGGAATCACCTCTGCTGAGCATGGACCGGTGACGCATCCAGGATCACCTGATTTGAATGTTTCGTAGTAGAACGAAGTGGGTCGAAGTTGCAGCGGCCAAGTCCACGGGTTCGATGCGTATGAATGCCCCGAGGTGAGATTGGTATGAAAGTTCCATGCAGAGATGTGGTACTCCAGCAAACTTCGGAGTGCGGCAGGGAGAAAGTTTTGGGCATCTGGGTTCTGTTCAGCCCAATTTCGATTCCAGGCATCGTCTGACAGAAACCAACCAGTCCAGGTTGCTAAATACACACCACCAACAATCAGTGTGATTGGAATCAGCCAAGGCATCGTGTCTTGCCAGATTGCCTTCAACCAAGGTTGCGAATGTCCGAGGCTGATCCGCGTGCGAGCAGTAAAAAATATGACCAGCAATCCGCCAATCACGAGATGCCAAAGTCCCGACCATTTTGTGGCGATCGCTAGCCCGAACGCAACAGCCCCAACAATCAACCACGGTCGAAGTAACACGCGCTCACTCGCGGCCAGCTTTCGTTTCAACCAATCGCGATCAAGCACGATTGCACCAAAACCGGCCAGGACCGTAAACATCAAAGTCTGATCGAGTAAAGCAGTTCGACTCATCACGATTGCCATGCCATCGATTGCCATAAACAATCCAGCTAACCAGGCGGTTAATTCATGCTTGAAAAGTCGACGAGTGATTCGGTAAACCATCACAACTGCAATTACGCCGAGCAATGCCATCATGAAACGCCAACCAAAAGGATTTAAACCAAATACCCATTGGCCGGCAGCAATCACCCACTTACCAAAAGGTGGATGCACGACGTAGGAAGCATCACCATTGAATAAGTCGGTGGTGCCAGCAAGCATGAGCTCGTTGGCATCGGGGATGGTGTCTACTTCATAACCAAAATTCAGAAGTGACCATGCGTCTTTGACGTAATAGGTCTCATCGAAAACGACTGCGTGCGGCTGGCCAAGGTTCAAAATCCGCAAAAAACCAGCCAAAATGGCCAGCGATAGAGACTGCCACCAGCCGGTTTTTGCATAGTTCACGTCCCTATTCTGCCGAACTTGGCAGAGTAGCCCTGTGAAACGAGATTTTAGGCTGATTTTGGCAGCCACTCCGATTGGAAATCTGCAGGATGCAAGCGACCGGCTAAAGCAGGTTTTGGCCTCGGCTGATGTGATTGCAGCTGAAGACACGCGCAGGGCTCGGCAACTTTGTAACGGACTTGGCATTGAGCCATCGGGCAGATTCGTTTCCTACTACGACCAAAATGAAGCAAGCCGAGTGCCAGAGTTATTGGAGGCATTAGCTGCAGGTTTGCAGGTGCTTGTAATCAGTGACAGTGGCATGCCGACAGTGAGTGATCCGGGCTACCGAATTGCTGAAGCTGCTGCGAGTTTGGGGATCGAGTACACGGTGTTGCCAGGCCCCTCGGCTGTCACGACAGCTTTAGCACTTAGCGGTTTGCCGACAGACCGATTTACCTTCGAGGGTTTCCTGCCGCGCAAAAGTGGTGAGCGTTGTACTTATCTTGAGCAACTCGCACCGCTTCCGCACACGTTAGTGTTTTTTGAATCACCGCATCGCGTGGTGGAGTCACTGGCAGACATGATCAAGGTGTTCGGCCCAGCGCGAGCTGCAGTCATGTGCCGAGAATTAACCAAGACTTTTGAAGAGGCCCGTCGCGGCACTTTGCAGGAATTACATGACTCACTTTTGGGAAGTGAAATTCTGGGCGAGGTGACATTGGTGGTTAGTGGCTTTGCTGGTGTTGCAGATTCTGAAACTGTGGATGCGCTCGTCGCCCTGGAAATGTTGATTGCCCAAGGCGTCGAGCGAAAGCAGGCGCAAACCGAAGTTATGCAGCGATTTGGGATTTCTAAACGGGATTTGTTTGACCTCCAAGTGGCCGATAAGCGAAAGCCAGTCGAGCCGTAGAATTACCCACATGTCGCAAAAAGCGTTCTACTTAACAACGCCCATTTACTACGTAAATGATGCCCCGCATATTGGGCATGCCTACACAACTACAGCTGGAGATGTGCTCACTCGTTGGCATCGGCAGCGTGGTGAGGCAGTCTGGTTCCTCACGGGCACCGACGAACACGGCCAGAAGGTCATGCGGACGGCAGAGGCCAACGGCGTTGACCCGCAGACCTGGGCAGATCGACTGGTGGAGAGCGCCTGGTTGCCAGTTTTGGATGTGATTGATGCCAAGACTGACGATTTCATTCGCACCACGAGTCCCCGTCACACCGAACGGGTCCAACGATTTTTGCAGCGACTAAAAGATGCTGGGCACATTTACGAAGGTGCGTACGAAGGCCCTTATTGCGTTGGCTGTGAAGAGTTCAAGCTCGCCGGTGATTTGATCGATGGTGTTGACGAGTTTGTTGGCGAGAAGTGTTGTCCAGTTCATAGCAAACCAGTTGAACTGGTTTCTGAAACAAATTGGTTCTTTAGGTTGTCCGCATTTCGCGACCAGCTGATCAGTCATTATGAAACCAACCCACAAGCAATTCGGCCGCAGTCTGCATACAACGAAGTCATGTCGTTCTTGCGAGGCGAAGTCAGCGATCTTTCAATATCGCGCAGCACTTTCGACTGGGGTATTGAAGTTCCTTGGGATAAGTCACAAGTTGTCTACGTTTGGTTCGATGCATTGTTGAACTACGCCACTGCGGTTGGGCTCGATGATCCAGCCGACTCTGAAGGCGGCGCAAAGTTTGCTAAGACTTGGCCGGCAGATGTTCACCTTGTAGGAAAAGATATTCTTCGTTTCCACGCAGTTATTTGGCCTGCCATGTTGATGGCTGGCGAAGTTGCGTTGCCTAAGTGTGTGTATGCGCATGGTTGGTTGTTGGTTGGTGGCGAAAAAATGTCCAAGTCCAAGCTGACTGGAATTGCACCTTCGCAAATTGTTGATCATTTTGGTTCAGATGCTTTTCGGTATTACTTCATGAAGGCTATTCAGTTTGGTCAAGATGGTTCTTTCTCGTGGGAGGACATGTCAGCTCGGTACACAGCAGACCTTGCTAACGGACTTGGCAACCTTGCATCCCGAGCCGCTGCGATGGTCGGCAAGTATTGTGAAGGCAATCTGCCAGCACCTACGAACTACACCGCTGCCGAAATCGAACTACAGGAACTTCTAGTGAAAACAGCCGCGGTTGCTGACGAGGCAATCTGTGACTTGGATTTCGCTCGTGGAATTAATGCTGTTAAAGAATTCATTGACGCAGTAAATCTGTATGTCACAGTGCAAGAGCCTTGGAAGGTTGCAAAATCTGAAGATGCTGAAAGCGTTGCCAGATTGCACACAATTCTTTACACGATTTCCGAATCGCTTCGGGCGATTGCAGTTCTTTATGCACCAGTCATGCCGAAGTCCTCAAAGATTCTGTGGGACTCACTTGGCGGGGTTGCCGCTTTAGGCTCACTAGATTCACAACTCGTTCAGAATGTCGCAACCTGGGGACAGCTGCCAGTGGGAAGTGAAATCGTGAAGACAGAATCGCTATTTCCGCGGCTGGAAGAAACCGCATAAGCATGACACCCGAGCCATTGCGCAAACGTGGAGATTGGGATCCCAATCAACAGCGTGAGCTCGTGTTGCCCCCTATCCCACCCGCATTGCCTGTTGCTGTGGCCGACTCTCATTGTCATCTCGATATCCAAGACGGTGATGACTTTTTGGACCCCGCAACCGCCCTAGAAATGGCGCTGCAAGCGGGAGTCGACAGAGTGGTGCAGGTTGGAGTTGACGTAGTTAGTTCCAAAT
>JBIKSQ010000095.1:0-5317 GCA_044348555.1 Candidatus Nanopelagicales bacterium
TCTCGAAGTAACCGAACACACGGTTATTGATCCAAAAGTTGTGAACGCGCCATTGCAGAGGGTTCATGAACTTGGTGTTCGAATCGCACTTGATGATTTCGGAACTGGGTATTCATCACTAAGTTTGTTGGATCAGCTTCCGGTAGACATAGTCAAACTTGATCGAAGTTTTCTCAAAAATTTGATTGAAAGTCAGGCTTCACAAGCAGTTGTGAAATCGTTAGTGCAGCTCACTTCGGCTTTGGGCATGATGTTGATTGTCGAAGGCGTTGAATCAGACGTCCAGCGAAGATTGCTACGAAGCCTTGGCGTGCAGCACGGACAAGGTTTCTGGTTCGGTCAGCCAGAACCCGGTCGACTGTTGCGCAGCCGCGCTAGTGAGTAACAAAGTTACTTAACCTTCGATTCAACGAATGGGATTTTCACAACCTCGGCGCTCAACCTGCGCCCACGAACGTCAACCTCTACTTTTTCACCTATAGCGATTTTGCGATTTACCAAAGCTAGCGCAATCCCCACTTTCAAAGTTGGTGAAAACGATCCACTAGTTGTTTCGCCAATCAGATTCCCATCCAGATAAACATCTAGATGAGAACGCAAAACTCCACGCTCTAGCAGTTTCAATCCAACCCGATAACTTTCGGGTTGTTGCCTTGCTTGCACTGTCAGTTCTTTACCGATGAAATTCCCATCCCAATCAATCGCCCAACTGAGCCCGGCAGACACCGGCGAAATACTTTGACTAATTTCTTGGCCATGTAACGGATATCCCATTTCAAGTCGCAAAGTGTCTCTGGCACCTAAGCCCGCTGGTGTTGCACCAGCAACCAAGCTGCTTGAGAAAATCTCCACGAGGTCTGCAATTGGAACAATCAACTCAAAACCAAACTCACCCGTGTATCCACTTCGGCAAATAAGACTTGGCTGGCTGCTAGCGCTGATTTGCTCTGCATTAGTCAGGTATCGAGCTTGCATGTACTCAAGTTTTGGATCAATTCCAAGTTTCTGCATCACTGCAGCTGATCCACTCCCCTGAACTGCCAAGATTCCGTAACTCTCATGCAAATTTTCAATTTCAACTGCATCAGAAAGGTGCCCCTGCAATATTTGGAACACTTCGGTTGCGTTGCTCGCGTTTGGGACAATCCAGAAATCACCTTCCCCCAATCGATAAACGATTAAGTCATCAACCACTCCACCAGCTGCATTGAGCAACATCGAGTACTGAGCCTGACCAACTTCTAGAGCCGAGACCTTCGAGGCCAGCAAAGCACCTAACTCATCTGCAACTGCTGCGCCTTGAATGCGCAGTTTGCCCATGTGGCTAACGTCAAAAATGCCACAGCCAGCGCGCACTGCAGAGTGTTCAGAAACCACCCCCGAGTATTCGATTGGCATCTCCCATCCGCCAAAGTCAGCAAGTTTTGCGTCAAGTTTTACGTGCTCGCCATGGAGCGGGGTTTTTCTCAGATTTTGGGACATGTTCTAACGGTAGCCCCAGGATTATCTTTTTTCAGGATTAGGTGCATGATTCACTCATGACTGTTATTACTTTAGCTAAATCCGCACCATCCACAGCGACCGCGACTGTGGTTTTTCTACATCCAGGAAGCAACCCCAAGCTCCTGTCCAAGTTCGGCACGCCCGCCGCTGATCGCAAACTGGTCGCAGCTTTTGCCGATCTCGGAGTCACTGCCAAGGCTGGACAGATTGGAACTGTTCCAGCTTCGCTGCTAGGCCTCAAAGGAAAAATTGTTGGAGTTTCTATCAAACCCAACTCAACCCATGAGGAATTGCGCCGCGCTGTTGGTAACGCCATCCGTGGACTTTTTGGTGAAAAGAAAGTTGCCATCCTGATTCCTGCTGATTTGATTGATGCGACAGCCGCAATCGCAGAAGGTGCCGAGTTAGGTGCTTATTCCTTCGTTGACTTCCGCAACAAATCGCTAACCCCAAAATCAGATGGCCCAAAGAGCATCGTGCTCGTCACCGATGAAGTTTCGAACCCAGTACTTAAAAAAGCAGTTACGCGAGCAATCGCAATCTCGAAAGCTGTTAATGCAACCCGCGATTTAGGAAACACACCACCAAGCCACTTACCACCTGCTGAATTTGCGGAATTTGCAAAAGGCATTGCCGTAGCAAACAAACTCGCGATTGAAGTTCTAGACGAAAAGGCTTTGGCTCGAAAAGGTTACGGAGGCATTCTCGGAGTTGGTCAAGGATCAAGCCGACCTCCACGACTTGTTCGAATCGCGTACCGACCAGCCAATGCAGTCGCACACTTGTCGCTTGTCGGCAAGGGCATCACTTTTGATACTGGCGGAATTTCACTGAAGCCACCGGCGAACATGCATGAGATGAAAGGCGACATGCTCGGCGCAGCAGCCGTCATTAATGCCATCGGAGCGATTGCCGAATTAAAAATTCCAGTTTCGGTAACTGCCTACGCGGCCTTGGCTGAGAACATGCCAGGCAGCAAGGCGCAACGACCAGGCGATGTTGTTACCGCATACGGCGGTCGGACTGTTGAAGTTCTCAACACAGATGCCGAGGGCCGACTGGTACTAATGGATGCCCTAGTTCGAGCTCAAGAGGACGAACCAGATCTCATTATTGATGTGGCAACCCTGACGGGCGCTCAAGGCATTGCCCTTGGTCGTCGAATCTCAGCAGTGCTTTCACCATCAGGCGCATTGAGTGAACAACTACTAGGCGCAGCAAAGCGAAGTGGCGAGTCCTTCTGGCCACTTCCACTGCCTGCTGAATACCGCGTAAAGCTTGATTCAACGGTGGCTGACATTGCGAATGTCGCTGAAGCCATGGGATCCACACTTCATGGCGGCCTCTTCCTGCAGGACTTTGTAGAAGAAAAGCAGCCCTGGATTCACTTAGATATCGCTAATCCTGCTTTTAATAGCGAAGCTGCCTACGACTACACCCCTCGGGGCGCAACCGGTGTCTCAGTTCGCACTTTGGTGACTGTGGCTGAGGACTTGGCCGCTGGAACCTGGAATCTTTAACCTGAGTTGGACTCTCCGTTAAGGAGTGGAACAATTCACCCATAAACCGCTTCAAACTCTGGAAAGTGACATGGCTGAACATAACTTCGACGTAGTAATTCTCGGTGGCGGCAGTGGCGGATATGCATGTGCCCTGCGCTCTGCCCAATTAGGACTCAAAGTTGCCCTAATTGAAAAAGACAAACTCGGCGGAACCTGCCTGCATCGTGGATGCATTCCAACCAAGGCGCTGTTACACGCTGCCGAAGTTGCTGACACCACTCGTGAATCAGCGCACATTGGCGTCATCGCAGAGTTGCACAGCATCGACATGACTAAAGTCAATGAATACCGCGATGGAGTTGTCAGCCGCCTTTACAAAGGTCTGCAAGGTTTAGTGAAGAGCAAAGACATTACTTACGTTGAAGGAACCGGTCGCGTGGTTGCGGCTAATGCGGTTGAAGTTAATGGCGAACGTTACGTCGGTAAGAATCTTGTTCTTGCAACCGGCTCCTACGCCCGCTCACTTCCTGGTCTTGAAATTGGTGGTCGGATTGTTACCTCTGATCAAGCACTAAACATGGACTGGATTCCAAGTCGGGTTATCGTTCTTGGTGGCGGTGTAATCGGAGTTGAGTTTGCAAGTGTTTGGCGTTCGTTTGGTTCGGAAGTAACAATCATCGAAGGTCTTTCGCGAATAGTTCCAGCTGAAGATGAAGCAGCTTCTAAGGCACTCGACCGAGCGTTCCGTAAACGTGGAATCACAATCAAAACTGGAGTTCGATTCGCAGGTGCAACCCAAAGCGACAACGGAGTTACTGTCACGCTCGAATCAGGTGACGTGCTCGAAGCCGACATCTTGATGGTTGCGGTTGGTCGTGGACCAAACGGCAACGGACATGGATTTGAAGAAGTTGGCGTAAACGTTGACCGCGGATTTGTCACAACCGACGATCGACTTCGGACAAACATTCCAGGAATTTTTGCTGTTGGTGATGTTGTACCAGGTTTACAACTAGCGCATCGCGGTTTTCAACAAGGAATTTTCGTGGCGGAAGAAATCGGTGGACTCAAGCCTGCAGTCATCGATGAAAAAGCAATCCCCCGAGTTACTTACTGTGAACCAGAAGTTGCAAGTGTTGGATACACCGAAGCTGAAGCTCGGGAAAAATACGGTACTGAAAACGTGTCTGCGTATGAATACAACTTGGGCGGAAACGGCAAAAGCCAAATCCTGGGAACTGCTGGATTTATAAAACTTGTACGCACCAACAATGGTGGACCAATAGTTGGTGTTCACATGGTTGGTGCTCGAGTTGGTGAGCAAATTGGTGAAGCCCAATTGATTTACTCATGGGAAGCAACACCTGAAGACGTTGCTCCATTGTTGCACGCACATCCGACCCAAAATGAAGCCCTCGGCGAAGCGCACATGGCTCTCGCTGGTAAACCACTCCACGCCCACGCCTAAGCCACGACAGTTGTCGTTCTGAACGAAGGAGAAAACCGAATGTCGGTTTCCGTTGTAATGCCTCAACTTGGTGAGAGTGTCACCGAAGGAACTGTCACCCGTTGGCTCAAGCAGGTCGGCGACACAGTCACAGCCGACGAACCGCTACTCGAAGTTTCAACCGACAAGGTTGACACTGAAATTCCTTCGCCAGCATCAGGCGTCATTCTCGAAATTCTTGCTGCTGAGGATTCAACCATTGCAGTCGGTGGAGTGCTTGCAATCATCGGCGAAAGCAACGAGGCCGGAACCGCGGCTCCTGCTGCTGCTCCTGCTGCACCAGTTGAAGCTGCAGTTGTTGCACCTGTCGCAGAAGCTGTTGCGACCCCGGCACCATCATCATCAGCAAATGCCACTGAAGTAAAAATGCCTGCCTTGGGTGAAAGTGTTACTGAGGGAACCATCACTCGTTGGTTGAAGCAGGTTGGCGACACCGTTGCAGCTGATGAAGCGCTATTGGAAGTTTCAACCGACAAAGTGGATACCGAGATTCCATCTCCTGTGTCTGGCACTTTGCTTAGTATCAATGCAGCCGAAGATTCAACCGTTCCAGTTGGTAGTTTGCTAGCAGTTATTGGATCAGCAAATGCAGCCGCTGTAACTCCTGCAGCTGCTCCAACCCCAGCACCGGTCGCAGCAGCACCGGTCGCATCCCCTACACCGGTTGTTGCAACTCCTCCAGCTGCACCAGTTGCAGCCGCGACCCCTGCGCCGGCAGCGCAGCCAGCTGCTAGCACAACTTCAGTTTTTGATAACAGCGATTCATACGTGACTCCACTTGTGCGCAAAATTGCAGTTGAAAACA
>JBIKSQ010000118.1:0-4547 GCA_044348555.1 Candidatus Nanopelagicales bacterium
TGGCACTTCCAGTAGTGCCCATTTTGAACGAACCTGACAGGCAAGGCCACGGGCAGTTAACTGTCGATGAACTTCCATCACATCTTTGTTTCGCCGCAAGATGACCGCAATTTCTTCAGGCTGCAATCCCTCTGACAGCGCCTGTTTCAACTCATCAGCCAGCCAATCCATTTCCGTGGAGAAGCTTTCAGTTTGTGCTGCTTTGATTTCACCCTCACCATTTCGGGCCGGTTGGGCAGCTTTAAGTACTCCAACCGCGGGGTGCACTTCACGCAATGGCTCGGCGACTTTGTTAGCAAGCGCAACTATGTTTTTGCCGTTGCGTTGGGTAACTGCCATTCCAAACTCATGCACTGAAATCTCGCCCGCAACACTGAAATGATTCTTGAACTCATCAATGTTGAACGGACTGGCTCCCCGAAAACGGTAAATACACTGCAAAGGATCGCCAACTGCCGTCACACTTCGGCCATCGTTAAACAACTCCTGCATGAGTTTTCTTTGAGCAACACTTGTGTCTTGATACTCATCGAGTAGAACCGCTTGGTATCGGTTGCGCATCTCGGTTCGCACTCGCTCATCAGTCCGAGCCAGCTGCAATGCAAACCGCGTCATGTCTGCATAATCGATTACACCAGCCTGCAACTTGCGGGCTCGGAACTCCCCAACCAACTCGGCTAATAAAACTCGTTTCTCGGAAGTATCAATCATTTTGGTGGCGTCTTTAATTACTCGGCCAGGCCGACTTTCAACATCAGCCTTGATCTCATCTAAGTGTTTTTGAAAGTCTGCGACCGTTAAATCAAAATCTGCCATCGCATCATCCAATTTGATAATTTGAGTTAGCAAAGAATTGAAACTTCCTTCAAGTTTGATCACGTTCGTAGTCGGGTTACGCAGCACTTCTGCAGCCAGTTGGGCTCGACTTGGACCGGTCAAAACTTCAGCCGAAGAATCCAACCCCAACAACATTCCAAACTCTGTAACAATGGAACTTGCAAAAGAGTGGTAGGTCGAAACCGCGCAATCACCAAACTCTGCATCTCGTAACAAGAGATCTATTTCAGGTCGGTTCGAGACATCATCAAAATCCAAGTCTTGGGACATGAACTTTTGACGGAGTTGATTAGAGAAATAGGTGGCTTGGGTTGATTCGGGAACGCTGCTTAAGGCTTTACGTACCCGTTGCTGCAACTCACCGGTTGCAAGGTTTGTAAAGGTTAAGCCCAAGATATTTTCAGGCGCAACGCCTAGATTCATAACAAGATGGACCACGCGGGCTGCCATTACGGCTGTTTTGCCAGAACCGGCACCAGCAATCACAACACCAGGTTTGCCCGCACTCAAAATGGCCTGCATCTGCTCATCGGAATATGGAATTCCCATTTGCTCACGAATATCAGCAGCGTTTAGTAACTGGTAGTCCTGGTAATAAACACTCGATAGGTTTGACATTAGATAACCGACTTTCCAACAGCTTGGGTTGGGCAACTTGACTTGATTGGGCAGTACTGGCAGCTATCCGAAACGATTGGAGTGTGATTTTCACTACGGACAACTTCAATCGCCCGTCGAAAATTGTCACTCATCCAATCTTCGCCCGCTTCATCTAAATTCAAACCTGGTTGAGTTCTGATTGATGGCGCATTGCCAGTTAGCGTGTCCCGCACAAACAAAAGTGCCGCACCGGCTAGTTCTGAACCAGCAGGTACTGCATCAACTAAACCAACCTGAACTGCTTTTTGATACACCCCAAGTTGTGGATTTACTTCAGTGTCTTTCGCACGTGCCGCTGCTGTGGAAGTTTTGATATCGGCGATAAAAACTCTTCCATCAGCTTCGATCTGCAATATGTCGATGCTACCCGTCAACTTGATTTTTTCGACTGACCCATCAGGCATTGGAAAATCAACTACTCGGTTAAAGGCAGTCTCAGCAAATTCAGCTGGCTGGCTACGACCATCAATCTCAACGCTTTGCAATTCGCCTAAGCGCTTCTGTCGCCAGCCGATAAAACTTTCCACACAACTCACAGCGGCTTCTTTTTGAGCTGCACTTTCCCAGGCCGATCCATACCGCAACGCACCCCAACGAGAATCCAGAATTCTTCGAATTTCAGCATCACTCGGAGTGACTTCGCCCTCAATGATTCCCGCCGCGATCGCGTGAACGACAGAGCCAAAGTTCGCAGCAGCTGAACCACCAACATCTGCCATGGCTTTTTGCTTCATAAACCAGTTGAGTGGGCAGTTCAACAGATCCTGGAAAGAGGATCCGCGAACATAAACTGCATCAGAGGCTGGAACTACCGGTGTGGAATTCTCACTAACTTCTGCAATCCCCCACCAGGCAGCAGGGTGTGCACTAGGGGCTATCAATCGATCGGTTGAATCGCGCAAGTTCGAAAGTTTGATCAGTCGCTCTAAGGCTGCTGCCTTCAAAGCCTCACTTGATTCGGCAGAGATTGCAGTTCGGCGAAGTTGTGCCACCAGACGAGTAAGTGAATAAGCGGTGCTTGCGCCTCCGTCAGAATCGACTGCGGATTTGTAAACGTCAAGATTTACCGCCTCGCCTGAAAGTTGATTCAAGAATCGTGATGGAACTCGGCCAGAATCTCGATCGAGTGAAGTGGAACTTGCGCGCAGAAATTGAGTTGCTCGAGTGCAAGCTGTGTAAAACAATCGACGTTCTTGAGAGACTACTTCGTGACGTTCTGGCACATAGCCCAGCCCTGCTTCGGTCAAACGATCGGCCGAGAACAATGAACTGCGACGGCTGACATCGGGCCATCGGCCTTCATCGACTGAAGCAACAAACACAACGGGCCATTGTTTTCCTTTGGCACGATGGGCGGTCATTATTTGTACAGCATTAGGGGTCAACGCCGTCAATGGCTTCTGTGACGAAACTTCCATCTTTCGAATTTCATACAAGAAGTTTGGAATGTAGGACTGAGAGTGCACAGCAGATGCGGGATCGGATGCAATCTTGAAAAGCGATCGCACTGCATCGAGTGAGTGGTTTGCTATTGCTGCTGCATAGCCATTACTCATTGCTCGACGGCGTAACTGATTCGACCAATCATGGATCGGGCTACTCCACAACGTCCAAAGTGCTTCAGCCACCAGGCTGCCGTTTGTGTGAGACCGATGAGCTGAATAAATCAGATCATGTAATTGCCGGACCCGAGCTAGCAGATCACGTGCTTTTAAATCTGAAACTGTGATTGTGAAATCCAAATCAGCCAAGGCATCTGCAATCAGCTGTTCACTGAATCTCAACTCATTTTTTGGTAGCGAACGCTTTAGCTCGCGACCTAGAACTCTCAAATCTGTAGGGCTGAATCCACCTAATGGCGAGGTTAAAAGAGCACGCGCAGTAAACGGGTCTTTCATTTTCGAGGGTGAATGCACCAATTCCAAGGCATCAAGCAGAACCTTCACAGACTTTTCCTGCGCCAGAGGCACTTCATCGAAAACCACTTGGACTGGAATATCTGCTGCGACCAACGCTTGCTCGATGGCGGGGATTGAAATTGCTCCCGTCCGCACCAACACCACTACATCCGTCCAACTCAACCCCGAGTCAGCCGCTAGCACTAGCTCACGAATCTCCTCGGCAATAGCTGCTGCTTCAGTCTCAGCTGACTCAAAGTGGTTAACTCGCAAAGCTGCCAGGCCGCCGGTTGGAGCATCAACAAAATTCAAATTGCGATGATTTGTTTCAAGCTGTGCGGTTTCATGGAAGTTTGCGTTGCGGTCAATAACTCGAGCGGTTGCTGTGCCAATTTCTTGATTAAGTCGAAAACTTTGTGAAAAAGACAAAACTTTTGCAGAGTTCGTCGCACCGCCAAAATCCAATTTAAATTTTGCAACTGCATTGTCTTGTGCGCCCCGAAAACTGTAAACCGCCTGATCTGGATCTGCGAAAGCCACCAAAGAACTAGTCGGGCCGAGAATGCTCGACAAGATTTCAATCTGAAGTGGATCGACGTCCTGATACTCATCAATAAAGATTGCTGAGTATCGCTGATGCAGTCGCGTCTGAACTGACTCTTGTTGAACTAACTCGCGAGTGTGCAGAATCAACTGGTTGTAATCCAATAAATCTCGATCAATCAAAACTTGTACATAATCTCTATATAACTGCGCGATTGGTTGCCAGTTCGAATCGGCCGCGACCATTTGTTGAAAATCCTGTGGCAATAAACCAAGCGACTGAGCTCTAGCAATAATGTTTCGAATTTCAATGAGAAACGCTTTAGTGCCAAGAGCGGGCAATAACTCTTTTGGCCAGCTGAGTCGGCTGGACAAAACTCCATCTGCTGCAACATCAAGCATGAGTTCCTTCAAGATAACTTCTTGAGCACTAGCGGTAATCAAGGTGGGAATCTGGTCAACTTCTGCAAATTCTTGGGCCCAACCAAATGCAATTGAGTGAAAAGTTGAAACTGCTGGAAGTGCTCCGCCACCGGTAATCTGGATCAGCTTGGACTTTATCTCTGAGGATGACTCGTGCGAAAAGCCGATTACCAGAATTTCTTCAGC
>JBIKSQ010000096.1:0-5310 GCA_044348555.1 Candidatus Nanopelagicales bacterium
CCATCAAATCGCATGTCTCGCAGACGAGTCACATGGAAGGTTTGGATGAACGGATTCGCGAAAATGCAGCCGCAATGGCACTCGAGGCAGGTTTCGGAGAAGGCAGATTTGCTGAAGGCTACAAAGTAGTTAACACGATGTAGTAGTCGACATAAAAATTGGCCCTGAGCGTTTTTTGCTCAGGGCCAATTTTATTACGACTAACTTGCTAGGCCTGGAATCCAGACGGCAATAAAGATGTTCGTGAAGGTAAGCAGACCGATTGTGAAGTAAACACTCTTATCGATTGAATCTTTGCGCTTACCAGCAATCAACAGTGCAAGGATGCCAATCAGAATAAAAGTTTTGATTGCAAGCTTTGTGTAGTTCGCGCCCTCTTCAACGAGTCCGCCAAGCACCAAAGCTGAGGCCAACATTGTGTATGCGCCATGCATCATGGTTGGGCTAACAACTTTTACATCAGCTCGTAGTTGAACCATCCAGCCACCAAAAAGTGCGGCTAGGCCAACAAAGTGAAATATAACTGCGACGTTATTTACGATTTCCATGGCTACACGCTACCTTCTCAAATTGCTTTTCGGTTATTCCCACTCGATAGTGCCAGGTGGTTTTGAAGTTACATCAAGTACAACTCGATTAACTTCACGTACTTCGTTAGTAATTCGGTTCGAGATCTTGGCAATCAAGTCATACGGCAGGCGAGACCAGTCCGCAGTCATCGCATCCTCACTCGAGACTGGGCGAAGCACGATTGGGTGGCCGTAAGTCCGGCCATCTCCCTGGACTCCCACGGAACGAACATCCGCAAGTAGCACTACCGGGAACTGCCAGATTTCTCGATCTACTCCAGCTGCAGCCGTCTCCTGCCGAACAATCGCATCAGCTTCTTGCAAGATTCGAATTCGATCAGCTGTCACTTCGCCGACAATCCGAATTCCAAGGCCGGGTCCTGGGAATGGATGTCGCCAAACCATCTCGGCTGGCAAGCCGAGCTGCTCGCCAACTGAGCGAACTTCGTCTTTGAATAACTCTCGCAGTGGTTCGACTAAATCGAATTGCAAATCATCCGGTAAGCCGCCGACATTGTGATGGCTCTTGATAACAGCAGTACCAGCACCGCCACCAGACTCAACTACATCTGGGTACAGAGTTCCCTGAACTAAAAACTTGATTGGCTCGCCGTCTTTGGCTTCTTCAACCAACTGCTTTTCGGCATCTTCAAATACTCGAATAAAAAGTCGACCGATTGTTTTTCGTTTTGTTTCTGGGTCAGTAACACCTGATAAATCGCTCAAGAATCGTTCGCGCGCATCGACCACAATAAGACGAATGCCAGTAGCAGCTACATAGTCGCGCTCAACCTGTTCGCGCTCACCCTTACGTAACAAGCCGTGGTCAACAAACACGGCAGTCAACTGATCGCCCACGGCTCGATGCACTAACGCAGCCGCAACAGCGGAATCAACACCGCCAGACAAACCACAGATCACTCGCTTGGTACCAATCTGCGCTTTGATTCGAGCTACTTGCTCTTCAACCACATTTGCTGTTGTCCAGCTGCGATTACATTTTGCAATATTCCAAAGGAAGTGTTCCAGAATTCGTTGACCCGATTCCGAGTGCATCACTTCTGGGTGAAACTGCACACCGGCATACCCGCGCGCAACATCCTCGAAAGCAGCAACCGGTGCACCTGCAGTGGTTGCTGTGACTGTAAATCCGGCTGGAGCCGCTGAAACTGAATCGCCATGACTCATCCAGACATTCAGATTTTGGTTAAGTCCAGAAAACAAGACTGAATCAGATGTGGTCTTGAGTTCGGTGCGGCCAAACTCAGAGAGTCCAGTCTTTTCGACTTTACCGCCGAGTGCCGCTGTCATCGCCTGAAAACCGTAGCAGATACCAAAAGTTGGAATGTTTGTCTCAAACAAATCAGCATCAACCTGAGGAGCACCATCTGCATAAACGCTAGAGGGTCCGCCCGAAAGAATCACAGCTTTTGGGTTACGTGACTTGATCTCAGCTGCTGTGATTGTGTGCGGTACAACCTCGCTATAAACCTGAGCTTCGCGGACTCGACGAGCGATCAACTGTGCGTATTGCGCACCAAAATCAACAACAAGTACTAAGTCGTGCTGTGGATTAGTCACAAGTGCCTCCGGGTCGCTCTGCGCGGATTCTATTGGCAGGTCCAGAGCGCAGTTTCGGCAGATTGCGGAACGATTGGTGAAGCTGGAATCGCTGGCGCAATCCGCTCATATTTCACGCCTTGCGCAGGGCGACTATCTGACTCATCGAGATTCGGCCAGAAACTAAATGCTCGCTCTGCCTGAGCGGTGATTGTGAGCGATGGATTAACTCCGAGATTTGCAGTCACGGCTGCCCCGTCTACAACATGCAACGTGGGGTAATTCCAAACTCGATGGTACGGATCCACTACGCCCTCATTGGCAGATGCACCAATCACTGCTCCACCCAAAATGTGGGCGGTGATTGGGGCCCCAAAAAGCTCTCCATAATTTCCAGCAGCAAAACCGCCGTTATTTTGAGCGAGCTTTTCAACCACTGCATTTGCGGTTGGAATCCATTTCGGAAAGGGCATTCCGTCCATTGATTTACTACTCAACCAGAAATGTCCAAACCGGCGGCGCCCGTAAACCTGCACGGCTGAATCCACATTTTGCATCACCAAAGCAATGATGACTCGCTCGGACCACTTACGAAGATTCAAAACCTGCACAATTCGAAACGGGTTACGGACAAACTGCTTTAGCCAATCTTTTCGTCGATCCCGCGGAGTCCAACCTTTGGTTGCAAACGTCTGCAACAAACCCATGACACTAGAACCATGTCCGTAACGCACCGGCTCAATATGCGTGTCTTCGTCTGCATAGAACGAAGATGTGATTGCAACGCCCTCAGAAAAGTCTCGATCAGATTTTGGCATCATCGCACCAACCAACGCTTCGCTGTTTGTGCGGGTGTACATTCCAATTTGCTCTGACAATTTCGGCAACCGATTACGGGTCTTCAAGTCCAACAACAATCGCTGGGTGTTCAAAGCACCAGCTGCAAACACAACCTGTGTGGCTGCATAACTTGTTTTACGAGTTCCCATGGTTGAACGCGCAACAACTTCCCAACCGGTCTGCGTCTGTTTCATATCGACCACTGTTTGGTTAGCAAAAACTTTTGCGCCAGCATTCTCAGCTAATCCCAAATAGTTTTTGGGAAGCGTGTTCTTTGCGTTATGTCGGCAGCCAGTCATGCATTCGCCACAGTGTGTGCAACCTCGACGAGCTGGGCCAACTCCACCAAAGTAAGGATCGGCATGCTCATCGGTTGGCCCAAAGTTAACTGCTACTGGAGTCAACCGAAATGTGCTGCCGCGCCCCATCTCATCAGCAACCTTCTTCATCTCCACATCCATTGGAGTCATGCGTGGGTTGTCAGCAACCCCCAGCATCTTTCGAGCCTGGGCGTACCAAGGTTCGAGTTCACTTTTCCAATCGGTAATTCCAGACCAAAGTGGGTCATTAAAGTACTTGTCGGTGGGTTGGTACATCGTGTTCGCATAAACCAACGAGCCACCACCAACACCAGCGCCAGCCAAGACCACAACGTCGTTCAGCAAGTGAATCCGTTGAATTCCGTTGAACCCAATCCGTGGGGCAAACAAAAAGTTCTTTACATCCCAAGAAGTTTTGGGAAACTCATGATCTTCAAATCGCCGGCCAGCTTCAAGCACCGCAACTCGATAACCTTTTTCAACCAGCCGCATCGCAGCAACGCTTCCGCCAAATCCGGAACCAATCACTACAACGTCAAACTGTTGCATTACTTAAACCACTTCAAATACTTGAGCGACTTTGAAGTAAAGCGCGCCCAGGATTCATCGGTCATACCTTTTTGTGGACCCAAATTAATCCAGCGCTGTTCGGCAATTGTCTGACTCTCGGTGTATTTCAAAATTCCTTGAGCTCCATGTCGTCGATCTACACCACTAGCTTTCATGCCCCCCATTGGCGCATCGATGCTGGCGTACGCAGCCGCGAAAGAATCATTAATGTTTACGGCGCCAGCTTTGATTTTGCGAGCCAACTGATTGGCCCAGGCAGTTCGCTTGGAAACGATGGATGCACTCAAGCCATATTCAGTGTTGTTCACGAACTTAACGAGTTCTGCTTCATCACTCCATTTATAAAGACTGCAAACTGGACCAAATGTTTCGCTGTTACAAACTTCAGCCGATTCCGGAACATCAACCAAAACGGTTGGCCGATATCCCAACGGACCACCAGCTGCATCGCGTGAACCACCTGCAATCACTCGGGCACCTTTTGAAACCGCATCTGCAATATGGCGCTCGGTTGTTTCGAGTTGGCGCTGATTTATGAGCACCCCTAAATCACTCCCCCAACCAACATGATTTTGGATTCGCATTGCATCAACAGCTTTCGCAAAAGCTTTTGAGAACTCGTCATAAATGTCTGCGTGTACTGCGATCCGCTCTGTGCCAATGCAAAGTTGACCTGCGTTTGCAAAGGCGCCGCGCATGGCCTGCTGCACTGCGTGGTCGACGTTCACAGACGAATCGATGATCATGGAGTTTTTGCCGCCGAGCTCCATCGATGCACCAATCAAGCGTTGGCCAGCACCTGCTGCCACGATGCGACCAACTCGAGTTGAGCCGGTGAACATGATGTAATCAGCATTCGCCACCATGTCTGGGCCAAGATCGCTTCCCTCACCCAATACAACCTGGATTAAGTCGCGCGGCACTCCAGCTTCAAAAAGTTTTGCAACCGCCCAGAGCGCTGAAAAAGGAGTCTGCATATCTGGCTTAAGCACTGCAGCGTTGCCCGCTAGCAAAGCCGGCAACATATCTGAAATAGCGAGCGTTAACGGGTAGTTCCACGGTGAGATAAAACCAATCACACCGATTGGGTGATGCACTTCGCGAGTTCGCGTGACAATCGGAAATGCTCCCTGACGTTTTTTGGTTTTCAAATACCTCGCACCATTTTTCGCGTAGTACTGGGCTGTTAAAACTACGTCTAAAAGTTCATCATGTGCGTTGCCCCGGGCTTTACCGTTTTCAATCTGTACGTAATCCAGAACGGTTGATTGATCACCCATAACCAATGTCTCGAACTTGTGCAGAATTGCAGCTCTGTAATGCATCGAAGTTTGTGCCCAATCGGCCTGAGCTTTTCGAGCTGCGGCGAAAGCTTCCGCAACATCCGTGGTCGTGCTTAACTGCAAAGTTGTGATTGCTTCGCCCGTTAGCGGAGAACGCAACTCGGTGCT
>JBIKSQ010000097.1:0-5281 GCA_044348555.1 Candidatus Nanopelagicales bacterium
AGGTTTTGATGGCGAGTCTTGCGGCATTTCGGTGTCGATTGGAAAGCAGTCACCTGATATCTCGCAGGGAGTCGGACAGGCAATTGAGCATCGAGCTGAAGGTGGCACCGATCCACTCGATGCACAGGGTGCGGGCGACCAAGGCTTGATGTTTGGGTATGCATCCAAAGAGACCGCCGAGTTGATGCCGTTACCTATTTCGCTAGCGCATCGGATGGCTGAACAACTAACAGCAGTGCGAAAGTCCGGCCAGTTGGGCTACTTGCGACCTGATGGAAAAACTCAAGTCACGATCGAGTACGAAGATAATCGACCAGTTCGACTCGACACTGTGGTGGTTTCATCGCAGCACGCTGTTGAAGTTGATTTAGAAAAGCAGTTGGCACCAGAAATCAAGCAGTTTGTCATCGACCCGATCTTGGCTTCAAGTCTCGGTGCAGATTTAGATGTCTCCAACGTTCGCGTATTAGTAAATCCAACCGGAAGATTTGTTGTTGGTGGACCCATGGGAGATGCCGGTCTAACTGGTCGCAAAATCATTGTTGACACATACGGTGGCATGGCACGTCACGGTGGTGGAGCTTTTAGTGGAAAAGATCCATCAAAGGTTGATCGCTCAGCTGCCTATGCAACCCGTTGGGTAGCAAAGAATGTTGTGGCTGCTGGTCTAGCCGATCGATGCGAAATTCAGATTGCATATGCAATTGGAAAAGCGCATCCGGTTGGTCTTTTTGTTGAGACTTTTGGAACTGGACAGGTTCCAGATTCCCAGATTCAGGATGCAGTCCAACAGGTCTTCGACTTGCGACCAGCAGCGATTATTCGCGATCTTGAGTTGTTGAATCCAAGTGTGGTGCAGTACCGGGCAACTAGTGCCTATGGGCATTTTGGGCGAACCGAGGTGACACATAAGCGACTGACACCAGGAAATCCTTGGGAAATCAGTCCAAGCACGAGTTTGTTCACTTGGGAGCGAACCAACAAAGTTGCGGAGCTTTTGGCAGCCATTAAAGGCTAGTTTCCGCTAGTAAGTGGTTTCGGCTTAACTTGGCGTATGGAAATGGTCTATGCGGATGTTTATGTGGATACACCACATCCGCATCTGGACCGGCCTTTTACGTATTCAATTCCCGAACCCCTGCAAGCTATCGCGTTTCCGGGTGTGCGCGTTCGGGTGAAGTTTGCGGGCCGAAAAGTTGATGGCTATCTCTACAAATTTGTCGAAACTGCCGAGCGTCCTGAAAGAGTTTTGCCAGTTCTGGAAATTTTGGGTCCGCCGGTTATTTCGGAAAACCAATTCGAATTAGCCACACTTGTTGCCACTCGTTATGTAGGTACGACTCACAGCGTGATTGATTCAATCGCCCCAAGCCGACAAGTTCGCGCGGAAGCAAAATTACTCAGTCAGATTCCAGCCCCGCATGAAATTCCGGAAAAAATTGGAGCGAACTATTCGGAGTACACCGGGTTGAATGAGTTCTTCGAAAATTTATCGAAGAAGCATAAGAAATCTGAAACCTCATCCCAAATTGCTCCAATGCGAGCGGCCTTGTGTGTCATGCCCAAAACTAATCAATACGAATTGCTTGCCATCGCGTTAATCAACACGGCTGTTGGCGGAAAAGGTGCGCTTGCCGTAGTTCCGGATTACCGAGACTTGGAACTTCTGGCTCGGGCGCTGGATTCACTCGGCAGCTCGAGTATGTATCTACAACTACATGCTGGTTTGTCTGCGGCAACTCGATACACAAACTACTTGCGGATTTTGCGGGATGAAGTTCGAATTGTGATTGGCACTCGAAACTCGGCCTTTGCCCCGGTGCAGAACTTAGCCACAATTGTTTTGTTAGATGATTCGGATGCCGCCTTAGCGGATTCGCAGGCGCCTTACTGGCATGCGCGTGAGGTGGGTGCGATGCGCGCTCAGGCCGAGAACCTCAATCTTCTGAGTGTTTCAATAACTCGTTCACCTGAAGTGCAGTTGTGGGTGGAAAGTGGATGGGCCAAAGACTTGGTGGTTGATCGCACAGTTTTCCGAAAGTCCGGCCCGATTATTCGGGGGACAACGGATCAGGATTTGGCACGCGATCCACTGGCGCGGCACGCCCGTATTCCGGGAGCAGCTTTCACGGCATTGAAAACCGGAATTGCGAAGGGTCCAGTTTTGATTTCGGTTCCGCGGCGGGGATATCAACTGCATCTGCAGTGCCAGCAATGTCGAACACCTGCCCGTTGCCTTGGATGTGAAGGCGCGCTACATCGAGCTACCCAAATAGCAATCCCAGCTTGTATGCGATGTGGAAACTCAGCGGGTGATTGGGAATGTGCGCGTTGTCACGAGAAGCAACTGCGCAGTGCAATCGTTGGAGCCGCCAGAACTGCTGAAGAAATTGGTCGAGCATTTCCTGGGGTTCGAATTATCACTTCTGGAAAAGATCAGATTGTTTCGGAAATTTCAAATGAACCAGCGCTTGTGATTGCTACCCCTGGTGCAGAACCACTTGTCATCGGCGACAAGTATCAAGCAGCCGTAATTCTGGATCCAGAATTGAGTTTAGGTAGAGCTGATCTGCGGGCTGAAGAAGAAAGTTTCTTTCGTTGGATGCGCGTCTTTGCTCTGGTTGAAGCAGGTGGTGCTGGAGTAATCACAATGCCTGATACATACGAAATCTCGCAGTTGCTCATTAAGTTTGATCCAGTTGGCTTTGCTGAGCGAGAACTCAAGTCTCGGCAAGAAGCGCAGTTAACCCCCTCATTTAGTACCTTCGAGATTTTCTTGCCATCTGGAGTTTGGGCCAGTGAAAAAGCACCGGCTCCAGCCCGAATATTGGGGCCAGTTCCAATCTCGGCCGACGAAAGTCGGATTCTGGTTACTTGCGCCCGTAGTGATGCGACCCAGATTGCACTCTGGCTCAAGGGGCTGGTCGCCAAGCACAGCAGCTCCAAAAAACCTGGGCAAATGCGGGTTAGGCGTGACCCGATTCCGCTCAGGTAGGGAACTTTGGCTTTGAATCTAGAATAGGGCTATGACCATTCAGCTCATCCGCCTATTTGGAGATCCAGTTTTAACCGTTCCAGCTGTACCTGTTGTGGACTTTGATAAAGAACTGCGCATACTGGTTCGGGATCTAACCGAGACGATGCTAGATGCGCCTGGGGCTGGATTAGCAGCTCCACAGATTGGCGTAGGGCTACGAGTTTTTACTTACTGGGTAGATGACGTGGTTGGCCATTTGATAAATCCCACTCTAGATCTATCTGACGAAATCCAGGACGGCCCAGAAGGCTGCCTTTCGGTTCCAGATTTAACTTTTGATACCAAGCGAGCAATGCGGGTTGTAGCAAAGGGAATGAACATGCATGGAGAGCCAGTGGTGATTGAAGGAAGCGAACTTCTAGCTCGCGCGATTCAACATGAAACTGACCACTTGGATGGGATTCTTTTTATTGACAGGCTAGATGCTGAAGGAAGAAAAGAAGCAATGAAAGCGATTCGCGCCACCGATTGGTTTGGTGCAGAGCTTCCTACCATCAAGCTAAGTCCGCACTCAATTAGACCTGGTCTTGGATAGTGCGAATTCTGTTTGCAGGTACACCTGCGGTTGCAATTCCAACTTTGAACAAATTACTTTCTTCAGAGCACGAAGTTGTGGCAGTAGTAACTACGCCGCCGGCACCTGCTGGCCGTGGTCAAAAACTACTTTCAACTGAAGTCGCAGATGCTGGCCGGGCGGCTGGGCTGCAAGTGTTTGAGTTTGCCGATATCAACTCACCAGATTCAATCCGAGAAATAGCAAATCTGAATGTGGATGTAGCGGTTGTGGTTGCGTATGGTCAGTTGCTAAAGCAAGAGGTTCTATCTATTTCTCCAAACGGTTGGATCAACCTGCACTTTTCACTGTTACCAATGTGGAGAGGTGCAGCTCCAGTGCAACACGCAATTCTTTCTGGCGATGAAGTTACTGGCGCCACAACATTTCTTCTCGAAACTGGAATGGACACTGGTCCCATCATCGGGCAACTCACGACCGACATTAATCCAACCGAAACAGCAGGGGAGTTGTTGGAACGACTTTCAGTCGAGGGTGCAGATTTGATGCTCACAACCATCGATGCGATTGCCAAAGGCGAGGCTGGCTTAGTTCCACAAGCAAACGTAGATGTGAGTTATGCGCCGAAAATTTCCGTAAATGATGCCCAGATAGATTGGAAGCATCCGGCCTTAGCCATCTCGCGGAAAGTTCGGGCATTCAATCCAGCGCCACATGCATGGACAGTGTTGGGTGACAACAGGTTACTCATTAATGCGGTTGCGTTAGGGGAGTTTGAAGAAGTTCTAGAACCCGGCCAGATTCACGTATCTAAAAACCAGGTTTTGGTAGGAACAGGTTCGGTTGCACTCGAATTGCTTGAAGTAAAACCTGCTGGCAAGAACTGGATGCCTGCGGCTGACTGGGCTCGTGGAATTCGGCCAGCCGTGTGGGCTTTCAATGTCTAATCTCAACGCTCGGCTAGTCGCATACGACTTATTGAAATCAGTTTCTGAAACTGGCGCCTATGCCAATCTTGAATTGCCGAGAATTATTAGACATCAGCGTTTAGATGGTCGGGATGCAAGTTTTGCGACCGAACTCTCAATGGGAACTTTGCGCTGGTTAGGTTTTCTTGATGCCATCGCAGAAATATGTTCGGGTCGGAAAATTGATCGAATAGATCCACCTGTTCGAGATGTTCTAAGAATTGGCATTTATCAGCTTTTGTTTATGCGAGTGCCGACCCATGCGGCGGTTGATACAGCGGTAAGCATGGCTGCGGTTGTTGGCGTAAAGAGCGCAAAAGGTTTTGTGAATGCGGTACTGCGAAAAGTTTCAGCAAGAACTTTTGAGCAGTGGCAAGCAGAAATTGGTGGGGAATACGAAAACGATTTGGATAAATTGGCTGCGATTTGGTCGCATCCTCGTTGGGAAGTTGGGGCTCTTAAAGATGCGTTGGGTAAAAACAACTCGCAGCTTGTTGATTTGCTCCGCACAAACAACACCGCACCCGTGATTACCCTGGTCAATAGATCATCAGATGCAGAGCTTTTGCGGGAATTTCCAGAGGGTCGCTGGTCACCTAACGCGTTCATTGGCACCGGTGATCCCAGCAACATCGCATCGGTTAAATCCGGTCTAGCTGGAATTCAGGATGAGGGCTCACAGTTAGTCGTGCTGGCTTGGCTTAATGCCGCAGTGGCAGATGATTCGGGTAACTGGCTTGATATGTGTGCTGGCCCGGGCGG
>JBIKSQ010000098.1:0-5210 GCA_044348555.1 Candidatus Nanopelagicales bacterium
CTTGCCATTCTGGCTGTGAAAAGTATGCGCGGTAGTAGACGGTTGCGATATCGACCAACATCAAAGACATGGGGTGAATTATCGACCCTCAACAAGGTATTTTGGGGCTGTGCAAAACTATCTGTCACGATTAGCCCTTCTGCAGAATCTCCTTGAGCAATCTGAATCTGTCGATTCCCTTGTGATAAGTCCGGGACCAGATTTGCGGTATTTGACAGGTTACGACGCAATTCCGCTCGAACGTCTCACGGCCCTGGTAATGCGAGCTGGCCAGGCCCCGTACGTGCTTTCCCCACTTTTGGAGAAGGCCGCTGCCTTGGCATCACCAATTGGGGCGATATGGCTCGATATCAGGACCTGGAGCGAGACGGAGAATCCGTTTGAGATGGTCGCAGGAACTTTGCCGAAGAATGGTTCTTTTGCGGTGGACGGCCGGATGTGGGCAGACAAATTGTTGCGCCTTCAAGCACAGTTGCCCGAAGCAAAATCGTCTTCTGCGAACCAACTCATTTCCGCGTTGCGGATGAAGAAATCTTCCGACGAGATTGAATCCTTGCGGGCTGCAGGCGCTGCGATTGATTATGTACATGCACAGGTTGCAGGATTACTAAAAGTTGGTCGAACCGAAGCTGAAGTTGGATCCGACATCGAGAGACTCATTATTGAATCTGGTCATGCTCGAGTGGATTTTGTAATCGTGGGGAGTGGACCAAATTCTGCCTCGCCACATCATGAAGTTTCTGACAGAGTGATTTGTGCCGGCGACATTGTGGTTGTAGACATCGGTGGAACGATGCCGGATGGATACTGTAGCGACTCAACTCGAACCTATTCAATGGGTGAAACAAGTCAGAGTTTTAGGGACAAGTTTGAGGTTTTACATCACGCTCAGCAACTAGCGACCCAAGCTGTTAAACCAGGTGTGAGCTGCGAGAGTATCGATCAAACTGCTCGCGATTACATGACTGCGCATGGGATTGGCGAATATTTCATTCACCGGATAGGCCACGGAATTGGTATGGAGACCCATGAAGATCCATACATGGTGGCAGGCAACAAGACTCTTCTCGAAGTCGGCATGGCATTCAGCATCGAACCTGGCTTCTACGTTGAGGGACAGGCTGGCGCTCGGATCGAAGACATTGTGATTTGCGGCGAATCTGGTGCCGACGTACTCAACAACCGACCTAGAGAACTGGTGGAAGTTGAGATTTAAAGCCTCAAGAATCACCAACCTTTTGCTCGGGTTTGGACTTGGTGTTGGAGTTTTCGCCGGTTCGAGCTGGCTGGGTTGGTTAGGCGCAGTCATTGCGGTGGCGGCTATCGCTGCGGCGATCTACTTTTACCGAAAACGCGAGCTTGGATTTGCCTTTGGATTTGCCTTTGGTTTCGGATACTTCTTGCCGCTGCTCAGCTGGCTAGATGTTGTAGGTGTCGATGCACTTCTAGCCCTAGCAACGCTCTGCGCTGGTTGGTGGGGACTTGGCTTCTTGCTGCTTCGTAAACTCCAGGCATCCACGGCTTGGGTGATTGCATCGGGACTCACAACCATCGAGTTGTTGCGAGATCGCTTCCCTTGGAGTGGTTTTGGTTGGGGACAGATTTCCATTTTGCTGATCGATGTTCCTTGGTTCAGTCTGTTAATTCCCTGGCTTGGACAGGTTGCAATCACTTGGTCGACTTACTTTCTGGCAGCCACAATTGCGAGCAGATTTGTTGATGGTTCCTCCCAAAAGTTCAAGCGGGTTGTTGCTGTAACACTGGTCCTTCCAACAATTGGGCTGCTACCGCTACCTGCTTCAGCAGTAGAAGAAACACCAACTGATTTCACTATTGGAATTGTGCAAGGTGGTGTTTTGAATTACGGGCTTGGAACATCTGGCCCGTTTGCTGTTGTGTATAAAAAGCATCTCGAAATCAGCAAGCGCGACAAAGCCAAACTTGAAGGCGTTGATCTTTTGGTTTGGCCAGAAAGCGCCATCGACCTGGATTTGAACAAACACCCCGAGATTCAGAATGAACTCAAACTTCTGGCTGCTGAATTAAAAACCAGCATCTTGGTCAACTCGGTGGTTGAAGTTAGTGCTGACAAAGTTTCGAATAGTAGTTTTCTAATTACCGCAACTGACGTATTGCCGGTTTATCAAAAACAAAGACTGGTGCCTTTTGGTGAGTTTCTACCGCTGCGCGATTTTGTAACAAACTTGACCAGCCGGGCTGGCCTGATGCCACGCGATTTTCTTCCTGGCACTGCGAAACAACCCCTCTTGCTGCCAGATTTGCAACTGGTAATTTGCTTTGAAATTGCAGACGATCAGATTGCCTCTGCCCAACAACTTGGCAGGGTTTTGATTGTTCAAACCAACAACGCCACATACCAGAACAGCACACAGTCTCCGCAGCAATTTAAGATCACTCGTTTCAGAGCCGCTGAATTAGGCACCCCAGTTCTTTCGGTAGCCACCAGCGGCATAAGTGGTGTGATTGGTAGCAGGGGAGAGGTGATTGATGTGATGAAGCAAGGCGAACGTGGATCATTGGTTTATCAAGCACCTGACCAGTTAGTTCAGACGCCTGCAAGATTTATAAGTTTGTGGATTCCTTGGGTGATTTTTGGTTTCACGGCCTTGGCAACATTCAAAAGAGTCAGGTCTAGAAAATGAGATCGCTCGTAATCATCCCAACATATAACGAGGTTGAGAACTTACCAGTCATTCTAAAAAGAGTTTTTCAGGATGCACCACAAGTTGATGTTTTGATTGTTGATGACGCATCTCCTGATGGCACTGGCGCCTTAGCAGATGATTTCGCTGTAAAAAACTCGCGAGTCAAGGTATTTCATCGAAGCAGTAAAGATGGCCTAGGTGGCGCCTATAGAGCTGGTTTTGCTTGGGGACTTCGCAAAAACTACGAAATCATGGTTCAACTTGACGCGGATGGCTCACATCCCACGGATGCAATTGTGAAGTTGATTGCGGCGCTAGCTGAGTTTGATGTTGCAATCGGTTCGCGGTGGGTTAGCGGCGGAAGTGTTGTTAACTGGCCGCTTCATCGAAAGATTCTGTCGCGAGGCGGCAATCTTTACGCTCGCTTAATGCTTCGACTTCCAATCAGGGATGCCACCGCAGGTTTTCGAGCGTTCCGGGCGGAGGCCCTAGTGGACTCAGGGCTACTAGAAACTGAATCTCAGGGTTACGTTTTTCAGGTTGAGTCGAGCTTGTTGATAGCCCGTAAACATCTCAAGGTTGTGGAAATTCCAATCACATTTGTGGAGCGCGAAATTGGAACCTCGAAGATGAGTCAAAAGATCGTGCTGGAAGCAATGTTAAACGTGACAAAGTGGGCCTTCTCAGGCCGCTAAATCAATTGGGGGAGTGCGGCTACTCGCTTGAACTACCCTGCTAAATGATTTGTGGTTGCTTGTTTCCGGCAGCATCTATGCCTTCGCGCATATTCACCTTTGTCAGCAGGAACCCGCCGATTAAGAAAAACGCCAACAGCGCGAGTAAACCGGGACGGTAACTGCCGCTGAATTGAAAAGCTAAACCAAAAGTCAGTGTTCCAAGCCAGCTAGTACCACGTTCCATCGCTTGATAGAGCGCGAAGTACTCGGCCTCTCTGCGGTCTGGAACTAATTGACTAAACAAACTGCGAGAGAGTGCCTGAGTGCCACCAAGCACGAAACCAATCAAGGCAGCAAGCAAGAAGAAGAACAATGGGCTTTCAGCTGGCAAGAAAAATCCTGCGAAAATTACGCCAGCCCAGATGAACAAACTTCCAAAGACAGTTTTGAATCCACCAATTCGGGCCGCAACTCGACCAGAACTAATTGCTCCAACAAACGCGACGATTTGTACCACCACGATTGCCCCAACCAAATCAGTTTGAGTCAGTCGTAATTCCTCAGCTCCATACACGGATGCTGATGCAATCACGGTCTGTACACCATCATTGAAGAATAGATAAGCGATGAGAAACATTCTGGTTTGTGGATATTTAGAAAGTTCTTTGAGGGTGCGGTACAACTGCTTGAACGATCCGGCCTTTAAGGCATTGAAACTTTGTTCGGTGTAGGTAGTCTCAGTGATACTTTTAATCTTGAAGTAGGGAATAAGTGTGAACAATCCCCACCAGAGGCCAGCACTAAGCAAACTCACGCGAACCGCAAGCTCTGTGTATTCGGCAGGCGCTGCGAGCGTTAAACCTAGGTTCACTATCAGCAGGGTTCCACCACCAACGTAGCCAAATGCCCAGCCTTTTGAACTTACCCGATTTCTTTCATCAGGGGATGCAATCTCAATCATGATCGCGTCGTAAACGACCAAAGAGGCGCCAAGGGCGAGGTTGCCCACGATTAAAAGAACAACTCCGAGCTGCCAGTTGGTACCTGAAACAAAGAACATAAGCGACGCAGCAACAGCACCAATCCAAGCCAACCGGCCTAACAGCTTTTGTTTATTAGGACGTTGATCTGCATAAGCGCCCAACACTGGAAGCAGAAAAGCCGAGAGCAGCGTTGTAAAAGTAACTAAGTAGAAGTAAAGCGAACCAGGCGCAATCGATAGCCCCAACACATCGAGATTGTTTTCACATACATCAGCACTTGGGTCACATCCAGCTGCACGTTGGGCAACAGATGTCAAGTACGGACCAAATAGAACCGTAGTCGTGGTGGTTACATAAGCACTGTTGGCCCAGTCGTAGAAATACCAAGCTTTTTGATTCGGGGTGTCATTCTTAAAAAGCTGCATCGGAGCCTCTCCATTGATTACGTTCTATCAAAACAGATTTGAGAACTGTGGGTAAATCTGTCATCACTGCATCAACTCCAAGATCAAGCAGCCTATGCATATCAGGCTGCGAATCTATGGTCCAGACGTGTAAATCGAGGCCTAATTCGTGCACAAAATGAATAAATTTTTGGTTAATAATGCGCAGACCATATGCCTTCTCTGGAGCCTGTACTGCTACGACACCAGCTGGAATATGAAAACTTTTGCCGGCTCGAGCGGACAGGATCAAATCCCGCAGTTCGGTTGAACCCAGGCTCGTCGCTACTTCTGGTAACGCCATTCGGATTGTCGACAATCTACGAGTCTCAAAAGATGCCACACAAACCCGTTCCCACAAATCAGAGCGGTTCTCCAAAAAAGCAATCAATGGCTTGACCACGGCATCTGATTTTGGATCCAGGTTTAGCCGAATGTGCT
>JBIKSQ010000099.1:0-5208 GCA_044348555.1 Candidatus Nanopelagicales bacterium
CGACTGTTCCAGGCCCAACTGGTGGTACAGGTAACGTCGGCCCAACTGGTGGTACAGGTAACGTCGGCCCAACCGGCCCAACTGGTGATACCGGTGGTACGGGTAACGTCGGCCCAACCGGCCCAACTGGTGACACCGGTGCAGCTTCGACAGTTCCAGGCCCAACCGGTGGCACAGGTAATGTTGGACCTACTGGTCCTACAGGTCTTCAAGGTGCAGCTTCGACAGTTCCTGGTCCTACAGGTCCACAAGGTCCTACAGGCCCTGAAGGTCCTACAGGTCCACAAGGTCCACAAGGTATCCAAGGTGAAGATGGCATTGGCATGACCGATGCAACAATCGGCCAGGAGTGTACGGTTACCACCGGGACAACGAGCTCAGGATCCTTCGAATGGTTTGAAGTGAGCCCAGGCAAATACATTGTGGTTTGTGAGATCGCAGTTCCTTAATACCTCCCTAAAACCTCAAAATTAGCTATTGAAAAGGAAAAAAAGTGATCGAAAGAAGGCTCTTCACCCACTACGACATGAGTGTTTTGGCATCCGTATTCGTAGTGGGTGTTGTACTCACGTTCCCAAACTATTTTTTCTTCACACCTTTTGCCAAAGGGTTTAGCCTTCTTGGCTTACTTCAATTCTTAACAATTATTGGCTGGATATCACTCATTGTGACACCGCTCGTAATGTTCCGATCAGATGGCGTACTTTGGTCAAGAAACCGGTTCTACACTTTTACGGTACTTGTGTCACTTTGGACCATCTCAACTCTTCTAATCAAAATTTACAACTACAGCAATTTCGGTCTTTGGTTTGCTGGATACCTCTGGGTTTACAAAATCTTCATAGTTTTTGAATGGTTGTTACCAGCATTTTATATTTGGTTGGCGACTGACTTCTTAGATCCAGACGACAAGCCAGTTAAGCGAAAGCGGCCAGTCCGCGTCATGAATGTTGTTGAAAGCAAAGAAGACTAATTTTCAGAGGTACTAGTACTTCTCGTATAAATTCAAGGAAGTCTTGAATTCCTTCTGCTTTGCTTAATTACACACCGGGAAGTAGTTCTGTTTTCCGAACTGCCTTCTCAAAATTCGCTTCAGATGCGTCAATTCCACAGTAATCAAGCAGATTCCACTTGGCTGAATTTGAGATAACAAAATCATTGTAGGAAATCGCCGTGAAACTCAAACTTTTTTCGTGCAGTTGTTCGTAAATTTGATTATAGATTGCTAGCGCTCCCGTTTCACCATAAAAACTCTCCCAGTTTTCCCGGACTCGAGATTGCTCAATTTCGTTAAATGGCCTTGAAACTACAACGATTTTGAAGTCTGCAGCCTCCAAAATTTCATCGATTAGAAAGATTGCTAAAGGGTGATGAATCACTAGGGCCTGGTTGTTGTTGATTTGAGCTTTCTCTATTTCATTAGCTAGCCAAGATTTAAAAGAAATTTTAAAAATGTTCCGATCACCCTTATATTCGAGGCGAGTTTCATCAATTGTTGCAGCCATCATTGCGCGAAAGTCTGCAGACTCGTATGGATTAAAGCTGCTGTTTCCATCCGACTCAGTAAGTGGCCTACAGATTGATGCACCACATCGTTCAAGAAAATCAACGACTGAACTAGAACCCGACAACCAAGACGAAAGCACCAAAATATTTTGTACCATTGGTGAATTCTACGTGGGAGGACCTAGGACAGGAACACCGTCTCTTGTACTTCAGCATCTAGTTCTCGAGATGCTGGCAGTAATGAATTTATTCGCAATTTATCGTCGCTTGTCAGTTTCACTTTAGTTGACTGCAATCCACTTTGGACGCTTGCTACTTTCGTAACGCCTGGGATTGGAACAATCCACTCCGAGAGGCTTGCTACCCAAGCAAGTGCAATCGTCTGCACACTTTCATTTCGTTCGCGGGCAACATCTGTAAAAGCTTTGTAAGTTGCTTCTTCACGGTCACTCTCTCGAGCTCCAGCCAATGGTGACCAAGGTAGATAAACGATTCCAAACTCTTCGCAAACTTCCAAAACATCCAGTTCCATTCGATACCGCGGATTCAACTGGTTTTGAATTGAAACAATTCCACCATCTGATGGTGCACCGACTTCGGAAACAGCCCGACGGAGTTGTGTGGCACTGTAGTTACTAACTCCTACTCGTTTCACGATTCCTTGTTCCTGAATTGCCTTTATGGCTTCTAACTGAACTCCCAGACTCAGTGATGGATCTAGTCGATGGTGCTGCCACAAATCAATCTTTTCACTCTGTAATCGACCAGCAGATGCTTCGACTGCTCTCAAGAAATAATCAGCCGAACCATTCCGGCCCCACACTTCGCCTGGTTTACGGGTCATACCGCCTTTGGTTGCGATAATGACTTTTGCCTTTTGCTCAGCTGTGCCGCTCCAGCTTCGAACAGCCTCGGCCACCAAAATTTCATTCAACCCAAAACTGTTCCAAGTGGGTGCATAAATGTCTGCTGTATCAAGTAGTACCACTCCACTATCAAGTGCGAGTTGCAGTGCTTGAATTACTTCGTTTCGAGCCTCATCCGATTTAAGTGCAGCAGCGTCACCCCAAGATGCGTTCATACAACCAAATCCAATTACGCCAAACTCATCCCGAGTACTCATAGTGTCAGTGTATTTGCGAACATAAAAAAAGGAGAGCGAATCCTTAGATTCACTCTCCTCTTTTAACTTGGAGGAAACTACTTAACTTCGTTTAGCAATCCGGTTGCAACATCAAACACAAATCCGCGGATTGAGTTTTTCTTTGGAACATAAGGGCTGGCTTTGATGCGTGCAATCGACTGACGCACATCAGTGTCTAGATCTTCAAATGCCTCGGCTGCCCACTCAGGTCGGATACCAGTTTCATCACGGATTCCGTCTCGAAAATCCTGATCAGTGAATGTCAACATGCCGCAGTCAGTATGGTGAATCAAAATGATTTCCTCAGTACCAAGCAAGCGCTGACTAATCGCGAGCGAGCGAATCTCGTCGGCCGTGATAACCCCACCAGCATTGCGGATGACGTGTGACTCACCCTCATTGAGACCAAGCACTCGATAAACATCGATTCGTGCATCCATGCAAGCCACAACCGCTAGCTTCTTTGCTGGTGGCAGTGGAAGCGGACCATCAAAGTTTGCCGCGTAGGCCTGGTTGTTTTTTAGTAGTTCGTCAGTAACTG
Organism: Candidatus Nanopelagicales bacterium; assembly: GCA_044348555.1. GTDB lineage: Bacteria > Actinomycetota > Actinomycetes > S36-B12 > UBA5976 > JAFMIT01. The sequence continues at coordinate 3,192 of JBIKSQ010000099.1, forward strand.
ACATGTAATTCTCCTATTGGTTCGGTTTATAGGAAATATCTGCGGTTGCAGAGGGCACAAAAGTACATATTAAAGGCGCAGAACGACCATCTAGAAAGCCAATCTGAACACGTTATGAAAAGCTAATGCCAAAGATTCGCACTAGAGAATTAGTTGCAAATTAGACGCGCCGCGACTTGTCTGTGCGCATCAACCACAACATCCATGAAACGCTCATAAAGAAAACCAAAATCACTACAAGGTAAATGATCATTCCCATAACGCCAGCTGGTTCATTTGGATCTAAGAATGGGTAAGGCCACCAGCCATCTGTGTAACCACGAACAACCGTGAAGCTGATCCACAAAACTGGGTAGACCAACAACCACTTTAGATTTCGCGGCACAATGCGAACGAATCTACGAGACCAAATCCAATCAATCAGAATGAACACAGGACCCCAGACGTGCAAAATTTCGTTTGGAATCACCGGCCATACGTAACCTGCATCAAGTGGATTCGGAGCAACATCACGGAGCATCAGGTTGTAAACCACTGCAACAATGACTGCAAATCCTGTAACACTTAAACGCGCAATCGAGAACGCTTGCGAGTCGCGGGTCCAGTTCCACATTCGATAAGCAGCAATCAGAAAAACAATTCCAGCCAAGATGCTGGACTGAACTGTGACATAGGCAAAATATTCCTCTGGCCGGAAAAGATTGTTACTCATTCGATCAATTACTTGCCAGGCAACTGAACCAAGAATCGATATACCAGTCAGAACTCGAAAGAGGGTGTGAGCTATGTGAGCTTTGCTTCGCTTGCGCATAGGTGAATTTAAGTACTTTTTGGCGGATTTTTATGCATCTTCCGTGGTTTCTTACCTGAAATCTTTTGCATTGATATAAGTTCAGCCACTCAGTTAACGAGGCTTACACATTGACTAAAGAACCAGAATTTACCTGGCTAGACATAATCCTTAGAGGTCATAAAACTTTTCCGAAGACCTCTTGGGCTGCAACTTCTCGTTGGCGTGCAAATCCTAAGAGCTTTACTGTCCTAACAATCGGGCTAGCAATTTTTGGTGTCGGTGAAGGCCTGCTCTTTTTATCCGCAATTGGAAATTCCCCATGGACGGTGTTGGCCGAGGGGGTAATGCTCCGCACGAGCTTGAGTCTCGGCGTTGTGACCGCCCTCGTCAGTATGGCAGTGCTTTTGCTATGGATACCGCTACGTGAGCGACCTGGTCTTGGGACTGTGATGAATGTCGTGGTGATTGCTGCGGCGATTGACTTAACAATTACATTAATTCCGCCGCCAGCTGCAACCGAAACTGCAGCCAGATATGCCTTGGGAGTTATCGGCGTATTGATTGTAGGTGCGGGTTCTGCGCTTTATTTAACAACAAATCACGGTCCCGGGCCTCGGGATGGCCTGATGACGTCGATACACAATCGCACTGGAATTCGAGTCAGTCGAGTCCGTCTCACGATTGAATCCAGCGTCTTGGTGGTCGGTTTCATTCTGGGTGGGACTGTTGGGGTTGGTACTTTGATATTTGCATTTGGGATCGGAAGAGCCATCGCCTTTTGGCTTGGAGTAATTGCCCGGTTAGCACCTTCCAAATAGTGATTCGATTCGCCGAACCTGCACTTTGTGATTCACAATTAGCCATCCAATAGATAGGAAAAAATGACTACCGCAACCATCCACACCAATCATGGTGATATCAACATTGAGTTATTCCCAAATCATGCTCCAAAGACTGTGGCTAACTTCGTTGGCTTAGCAGATGGCACTCGCGAATGGATTGACCCAAAGACCAGCAAACCAGCTGCAGGTCCGCTGTACAAAGATGTAGTTTTCCATCGAGTAATTGCAGGATTCATGATTCAAGGTGGAGACCCAGCCGGCAATGGCACGGGTGGACCCGGCTACCGTTTTGAGGACGAGCCACATCCAGAAAAAACTTTCGATCGTCCCTACCTACTTGCAATGGCAAACGCAGGCCCAGGAACCAACGGTAGTCAGTTCT
>JBIKSQ010000100.1:0-5195 GCA_044348555.1 Candidatus Nanopelagicales bacterium
TTCGTTTTGGTCTTGAATAATCGTCAACCAAGTCACACCGTTGCGACGCCCAACCACAACGCGAGGAACCACGACGACAGATCGGCCCGGCTCAAAAGCGAAAGATGCGAATGCAACCATTCCAGTTCCACTCAGCCCCACCGGATCGTTAATGGATGCAGCTTTGACAACATCAGACCACCAGCGTTGCGCCCTTGAGAACCGCTCTCGACCGCGGACAACCAATCGGGTGGCTTCACCCCAACCAACTAGCCCTTCACCATCGAGCACCCAGGAAACTCCACCGTGGGCTGGCAAAAGTTCAAGCAGGTTTGCAGTGGCATAGAAATGGTCGTTCGGCAGTTGTCGGGTGATGCTCTGCAGATCTGGAACTGCTGCAGGGGCGATGATGTCGCTGGCCAAACTCATTTGTGAAGGTTATTGCAACTAGCCCGAAGCCACACTCCGACGAAAGTCCTAAAAGTGTGACTTTGCCCATGCGGCGTAGGCACGTGTTTTCTGCCACAATCCGTATGTGACCTCCGAAAAGCCATTCCGCGCCAATCTCGACAAGCAGCCGACTGATGTTGCGAAAATGTTCGACACTGTGGCAAAACGCTATGACTTGGTCAACGACGTACTTTCTTTGGGCCAGGCGCGCTTATGGCGGCGGGCTGTAATGCAGGCAGTCAACCCAGCGGTTGGCGAAAAAGTGCTTGATTTAGCTGCAGGCACGGGCACTTCCTCCCAGCCATTTCATGAGCGTGGGGCTGATGTGGTTGCCTGTGACTTTTCGCTGGGCATGATCGAAGTTGGCAAAAAACGACTACCGCACCTCAATTTCGTGGCTGGAGATGCCATGAACCTGCCATTTGCGGACAACACTTTTGATGCAGTGACCATTTCATTCGGGCTGCGCAACGTTCAGGACCCAACCCGCGCCCTCTCAGAAATGTGGCGAGTGAGCAAACCCGGCGGTCGCCTGGTGATTTGCGAATTCAGCCGGCCGGTCTGGAAGCCGCTGCGCAAGTTGTACCTTGAATACTTGATGAAAGCACTTCCAGTCATCGCAAAAAAGATTTCCAGTAATCCTGAGTCTTATGTGTACCTCGCAGAATCAATTCGGCAGTGGCCCTCTCAGAAAAATCTGGGCCAAACCATCGCCAGTGTTGGTTGGGATCGCGTGACCTGGAAAAACCTAACTTTCGGCGTTGTAGCTCTCCATATTGCTTCAAAACCATAAAGTTGAGGAATTTGGCAGACCCTCACAGGTCGGCTTAATGCACAAAGTTGCGGGTGCACCTCGGAAGTCGCGCTAGGTATACCTGCGGGTAGACTTCGGGCGTTTGGCAAGAATGAAATGTCGGTACAAATCGCTCCAAAGGTGGGGCTAAAGGAGGACGGCGCGGTCATGAACAATGTCGCCACCCCGATTCTTGTCTTAGGCATTTTGGCCGCTGCATTTGCGGCCTTTTCTGTTGTTGTAGGCACCGTTGTTGGTCCGCGTCGTTACAACCGCGCTCGGCTGGATGCTTACGAGTGCGGCATCGAACCAACACCACAGCCTGAAGGTGGTGGCCGGTTTCCAATTCGGTATTACCTCACTGCAATGCTCTTCATTATTTTCGACATCGAAATCGTATTTTTGTATCCATGGGCAGTCTCGTTTGATCAGCTAGGACTTTTTGGTTTAGCTGAAATGGGATTGTTCATCGCAACCTTGCTAGTGGTCTACGCATATGTGTGGCGCCGCGGCGGACTCGAATGGGACTGAGGAAACAATGGGCTTAGAAGATCAAATCCCGAGTGGTGTACTTCTTACTTCGGTAGAACAGATGACTGGTTGGCTGCATAAGAGTTCTTTGTGGCCTGCGTCGTTTGGTCTCGCTTGCTGCGCGATCGAAATGATGGCAACCGGATCGCCGCGTTATGACTTGGCTCGTTTTGGCATGGAAGTTTTTCGTGGTTCACCACGTCAAGCAGACCTCATGATTGTTGCCGGTCGAGTTAGCCAAAAAATGGCTCCAGTTGTACGACAGATTTATGACCAAATGGCAGCACCAAAGTGGGTGCTCTCAATGGGCGCATGCGCTTCCTCCGGTGGAATGTTCAACAACTACGCGCTAGTTCAGGGTGTTGATCACATCGTGCCGGTTGATATTTATTTGCCAGGCTGCCCACCGCGTCCCGAAATGTTGATTGATGCAATTCTTGAACTGCATCAGAAAATTTCGGAGCGCAAACTCGGTGCACATCGAATTGCTGAAATTGCAGAAGTTGAAGCAGAAGCTCTAAAGGTGAAACCACTAGCAGATTTGAAGGGATTGCTCCGATGAGCGAAACCCCAGAAAACGCTGCAGCTAACAACGAAGTTGCGATCGCCCAGACTGACACCCATCAAGTTGCCATCCGAGCAGGCGCTTTTGGAGTGCAAGGTTCTGGTGACACCAGTGGCTTCGGTGGATTGGTCCGCAAAGTTGAACTACCTGGTGCGACCTCACGGCCGTTTGGTGAATGGTTTGATGAAGCGGCAGATGTTTTAGAAAAAGCATTGGTAGAACAAGGTCTTACTCGTGAGGCAACTCTCGATCACTACAACGTTCATCGTGGCGAATTCACCATCGTGGTTAAGCCACAACACTTGTTAGAAGTAGCTCAAGTTCTCCGCGATCATGCTGACTTGCGATTTGAAATGTGCATGGGACTTAACGGTGTGCATTGGCCAGATGACAAAGACCGCGAACTTCGCGTTGTTGCCGAATTGCTCTCCATGACTCACAACCGACGAGTGCGTTTAGAGATTGCAGTTCCAGATGCAAATCCACACTTGCCTTCATTAACTTCTCTTTGGCCAAACACTGACTGGCATGAGCGTGAAACATACGACTTCTTCGGAATCATTTTTGATGGTCATCCTGGCCTGACTCGAATCGCGATGCCCGACGATTGGGTGGGTCATCCGCAACGCAAGGACTATCCGCTAGGCGGAATCAACGTTGAATTCAAGGGTGCGACCACGCCACCTCCAAGCGAGCGGAGGGCTTACTAATGAGCACAAACGCATTCAACTATGACACAACCGAAGGTCGAGTTCACACTTTGACTGGTGGCGACTGGGACAACGTGCGCGGTTCTGCCGATGGCCAGCAAGAACGCATCGTCGTCAACATGGGTCCTCAGCATCCTTCAACCCACGGCGTACTTCGCATGGTGCTTGAGCTCGAAGGCGAATCAGTAATTGAAGCCCGTAGCGTTATTGGTTACCTTCACACTGGCATTGAAAAACAATGTGAATACCGCAACTGGACGCAAGGCGTAACGCTCGTTACCCGCATGGATTACTTGCAGTCTTTGTTCAACGAAACTGCCTACTGTTTAGCTGTTGAAAAATTGCTCGACATCACAGATCAGATTCCAGAACGCGCAACCATCATTCGAGTAATCATGATGGAACTAAACCGCGTTACTTCACACTTGGTTGCACTCGCAACCGGCGGCATGGAACTTGGCGCTTTGTCAGGTATGACAATGGGATTGCGCGACCGCGAACACATCATGGAGTTGTTTGAACTCATCACCGGTAACCGAATGAACCATGCGTACATTCGACCAGGCGGAGTTGCAGCCGATTTGCCGGAAGGCGCCGAAGAAAAGATCCGCGAAGCAATCAAGAATGTTCGCAAACTTGGCAAAGACACACAGGCACTTCTGGTTGATAACAAGATCTGGACTGGCCGCACAAAAGGTGTCGCAATTCTCGATTTAACTGGCTGTGTTGCACTTGGTATGACCGGACCAGTTTTGCGTTCAACTGGATACGCGTGGGACCTTCGCAAAATGCAGCCGTACTGTGGTTACGAAACTTACGATTTCGAAGTTCCAACCGTGGACACAAAAGATGCATACGGCCGCTTCTTGTTACGTATCGCCGAAATCGAACAGTCACTGCGGATTGTGGAACAAGCACTCGATCGTTTGCAACCAGGACCCGTCATGGTTGCTGACAAGAAGATTGCATGGCCCGCGCAGCTTTCAGTTGGTGGCGATGGTCAGGGCAACTCACTTGATCACATTCGCGAAATCATGGGCGAATCCATGGAAGCACTTATCCATCACTTCAAACTTGTAACTGAAGGATTTGAAGTTCCGGCTGGTCAGGCTTACGTAGCGGTTGAAGGACCACGTGGCGAACTTGGTTGCTACGTTGCATCTGATGGTGGAACTCGCCCGTACCGAGTGCACTTCCGGGATCCATCTTTCAACAACCTGCAAGCAATGCCAGCAATGGCTGAAGGCGGAATGGTTTCCGACCTCATCACTGTTGTGGCTTCAATCGACCCAGTTATGGGCGGAGTGGATCGCTAATGAGTTTGACTGAAAAGACCTGGGAAGAAGCGCGCGAACTTGCTAGCCGCTATGACGTGCGACGTTCATCGCTGCTACCAATGTTGCACCTAGTGCAGAGCTACGAGGGAACCGTTTCAGCTGATGGCATTGCACTTTGTGCAGAGGTACTTGAACTTACGACAGCTGAAGTAGCAGCGGTTGCAACTTTTTACACAATGTACAAGCGACATTCAACCGGCAAGCATCACGTTGGCGTTTGCATCAACACCCTTTGCGGTTTGCTAGGTGGCGATGAAATCTGGAAGGCAGTCTCCGAAGAACTCGATGCGGGCCACGATGAAACCACAGCCGATGGCATGTTCACAATCGAAAAAATTGAATGCCAAGCAGCCTGTACGCATGCTCCAGTCGTAACTTTCGACTGGGAATTCTTCGACGACGCAACCGTCAGTGGCGTTCGCGAAGCCATTACAAAACTTCGCAACGGTGAAGAAGTTTTCTCAACCCGCGGTCCAAAAATTGGCGGCATCGCAGCCACCGAACGTCAGCTTGCGGGCTTCGATGACGATTTAGTTCACGCAACCGCAATCGACGACAAGATGCTTGCAGGTTTGCTGCGTGCTCGTGAAGTCGGTCAAACTCTTCCAGAGTCGGAGGTCTAAGCAACATGGTTTTGACACCAATCATCTCGGCTCACTGGGACGAAGCAGATTCCTACACATTGACTGGCTATCAACGTCATCATGGATACAAGGCATTCGAAAGCATCTTGGGTACGGATCCAGATGCAATTATCCAAACCGTAAAAGACTCAGGTCTGCGCGGCCGTGGTGGCGCAGGTTTTCCAACCGGCATGAAGTGGGGTTTCG
>JBIKSQ010000101.1:0-5189 GCA_044348555.1 Candidatus Nanopelagicales bacterium
ACCTAACATCAGAACAATCTTGGCGACGCAAAGCAAAAGAACTTGTGCTTGCATTAAAACTTGAAACCAGTAGTTCAAAAGACAAAATCTTAGAAAACTATTTGAATACCGTTTACTTTGGTCGCGGCGCTTACGGAGTTCAGGCAGCTGCTCGTGCGTACTTTGGTAAGGATGTCAGTCTGCTTGATGTGAGTCAGTCTGCATTTTTAGCAGCGCTTTTGAAATCACCCGAAGGTTTTGCTCCAGAAGTTGATCTTGAGCGTTTAGAAATCCGATACGAATATGTGTTGGATCAAATGGTTGATGCTCAGTGGCTAGACAACCCAAACATTGCCTTTCCCAGCTATCGACCAAAAAACACTGAGAACCGACTTGGTGGTCCGCGCGGATACATCCTGGCCGAAACTAAAAAAGCTTTGGTTGCAATGGGTTACGACGAGGCATCACTCGGAGTTGCGGGCTTGAGAGTCACAACAACCATCGATAAGCAGGCGCAGAAGTCAGCCGAAAAAGCTGTTCGTGATGAAGGTCCAACATCTGGCCTTGAAGGTTTGCGGATTGGCTTGGTTGCAGTTCGGCCAGGCACTGGCGAGATAATCGCAATGTACGGTGGGCCTGATTACGTTTCGGAGCCACTCAACAACGCCACCCAAGCAATCGCGCAGGCGGGTTCCACATTCAAGGCTTACGCGTTGATGGCCGCAGCTGAGCGCGGCATTCCACTTGATTCAATCTTTCGTGGCAAAAACGGCATCAATGTTTCAGGTTACCGAGTTAATAACTACGGCAACACATCATTTGGTCCGGTAACACTTTTGCAAGCGACTGAACTTTCGATCAACACAGCTTATGTCGAGTTAGCTGATGCGCTTGGGATAGATGCAGTAATTGAAACTGCAATCGCAGCTGGTATTCCAGCCGATGCCGCCGGGATTGATCGCAACCTAACTTTCGTTCTTGGTACAACCAGCCCTCGTGTGATCGATGTTGCAAACTCATATGCGACATTTGCAGCTGAAGGTGTTAAAGCAGATCCCTACCTCATTAAAACCATCTCGGGCGCAAATGGTGGATTGCTCTATGAAGCAACCCCCACTGTTACCGCTGCTTTTTCAGCGGAAGCTGCCCGAGTTGTTAACTACGCGCTACAAAGAGTTGTGACTAACGGAACTGGTGCAACCGCGCGTGCGCTTGGCCGACCAGTTGCTGGAAAGACTGGAACCACCGATGAAAACAAATCGGCATGGTTTGCTGGTTACACACCTGACTTATCCGCAGCTGTGATGCTGATGAAACAGGATGAAGCAGGTAACCCAATTTCTCTTTCTGGTACCGGCGGTCTCTCGACTGTTACTGGTGGTTCGTTTCCCGCTCGCATCTTCACTGCCTTCATGCAAGGTGCACTCGAAGGATCACCCGCTTTGCGATTCACCGCCCCAACAAACTTACCGACGGTCACAGCTTCGCCAACCGAATCAGTTTTACCAACCGAAACTCCAACAGAGTCACCGCTTCCAACTGAATCGGAAACCCCAACCGATCCACCGTTGCCAACCGATACAGAAGTGCCTGAAGAGCCTTTAGTTTTGAACACTGAGCGCAGCCCGTTGGGCAAGCGCAATAGTGAAGATTGAAATTGATCAAAACGAATGAAAACACTCGATCAACTGCCACGTAAAGTTTTAGCTCAAGCAGTAGTTCTGATGGGTGTTATCAGTGGCATCGCAGCATTTGGATTGCATGCGCCGTGTCGAAACTCGAACTACGTTGATGGTGTTTTCAGCTCACTCTGCTACAGCGATTTTGCGGTCGTGTTTGCCGAACCGAGTGTTAGTGCCTTCAACCAGTTTGCTCCAACCACAAGCCTGCTCGCGCAGCTAGTAAGTGCATTGCCCTTTTACTGGGTTACCGAATTAGTGATTTTTCAACTTTTGTTGTGGAGCGGGTTTTTACTCGTCGCCGCGAAGATCATCGACAGCACGGTGTATCCAAAGTTCACCGCTTTGGCATTTGTTTCGATGCCCGCATATGTGTTTGTGCTTTTCGTTTCGGATTCAATCATGGGAGCTGGTTTTGCGACGTTAAGTCTGCTGGCCTGGCATGCAGCGAACTTTCGAAAAGCTGGAGTGTTTGCCGGATTGGCTTTGGCTAGTGGCATGTGGACTTGGGTTCTGCTGCTGGCTTACTTTGTTTTTGCCAGACGCTTTGAGGCATTGCACATTTTCCGAAAGGTTGCACTGACAGCAGTTGCGGTTGCGATTGCCGTGAGTGCGCTTCGCTTTACGCAGGGCAGTCCACTTCTGATTCCAGTTAACTTCAACGCCGGTGAAGGAACTCCACAATTCGTTTGGGCATTGCTGGATAACGCAACTGCTGGTTCGAACTTAATTGTTACTGTGTTTGGAGCAGCAGCGCTGCTCGCGCTCGCGCAATATTTTGACTATCTGCCTTTTGATTTTCAGCTTGAACCAATGTTGGTTGTGTTTTTATCAATCAGCCTGATTACAAGTATTTCAATTTCGCCACAACACCTCATTCATCTCTTATGGATCCTGCCACTATGGCGAAATGACTGGAAGTTACTTCTGAGCATCTCAGTGATCTTCATTGGATACACAATCGCAGTCTGGTTGCGCTTTGAAGCGGGGCAAGAAAATGCACGGGGAATTCCAGATGTGCCGTACGCATTGATTGCGATCGGCCTCTGGGTAACTTTGTTTTATTTGGCCAAACGCGCGTATTTAAGTATGTCGCAACCTGGAATTGATTCGCGTGAAGTCTCATCAGTTCACTAAAAACACAAAGTTGTTGGCATTAACCACAACCTTGGTTGCACTCTTTGGTTTTTTTCTGAAACTACCTTGTGCCAGTAGCGGTTGGGGAGGCTCAAGCAATACATATTTGTATTTGTGTTACAGCGATGTAGGACCACTTTTTTATGTGCGTGGTTTTGCAGATGGCATATTTCCATATCTTGAAAGTTACAACGACAGATTTCTGGAGTATCCAGTTCTGACCGGTTTGTGGATGTGGCTGATAGCGCAGGTCGCTCAAACCCAATCCGATCCTGGTTCAGCGTTTGTTTACATCACTTGGTTTACCTCACTTATTCTCATCGTGATTTCAACTCACTACTTACACAAACTTCGCCCAACCCGAGCATGGTGGTTTGCGCTATCTCCAGCTTTGCTGCTGACACTCGGTATCAACTGGGATTCGGCTGCAGTGCTGGCGAGCATTTTGGGAATCTTCTGGTGGCGTTCTGGAAAGAGTAGCCGCGCTGGAATTGCGCTTGGAGTTGGCGCAGCATTCAAACTTTTTCCAATGCTTCTGCTTTTACCATTGCTGGTCGATGCGATTCGGAAAAACAAGTTAAAAGAATTTGTGAAAACTGCAACGTTCGCAGCTGCAAGTTGGTTGACTATCAATCTGCCGATCTACCTTCTCAACTCTGAGGGCTGGTGGGAGTTCTACCGCTTTAGTCGAGAGCGCGGAATTGATTTCGGATCGGTTTGGTTAGCGGTCGACAAACTTTTTGGTATCAGACTTTCTACAGATACTGTGAATTATTGGGCGGCCATCGTGATGGGGCTGACGGCTTTGATGTTGTTGTCGCTTGCGAAACGAATTGACTTATTCACCGCAGCATTTGTATTTATCGCGGTATTTGCACTGGTGAACAAGGTGTACTCACCGCAGTTTGTTTTATGGCTAGCCCCACTGGCAGCATTAAGTGCCATCAAACTTAAACACTTTGTGGTGTGGCAGATTTTTGAAGTCATCTACTACGTTGCAATCTGGCGATATCTGCTTGCATTAGCCGCACCTGATGCATACGGTGGCATCTCGGAGTACTGGTACGGCGTCGCCATCGCAGGCCACGTTTTAGCAACCAGCATTCTGGTTGGGATTGCACTGTTCAACTCAGTAAAAAACCGTGGCTTCTCTGGCAGACTGTCACCGTGACTTTTTCTATAACCGTCGATCAATCTGCATGGTTTTCACACCACGCTGCGGTTTTTCAGAAGTACCAACAGCAGCAACAGTTGATTGCCGTTATCAAGAGCAATGGTTACGGACTGACTCAGGCAAATCTTGCGAAAGTTGCAGCGCATCATGGGCTGGAGCGAGTTGCGGTCGGAACCGTTTATGAAGTCAACGATGTGGCCGCAAACTTCACCGGCGAAATTGTGGTGTTAGAACCACTTAATCCAGCTGATGAACAAGCATTGAAAATATGGAAACAAGTTTTAAGTGGAAAAGATCGAAATCGCATAATTGCAACACTCGCAACCTATCCCAACATCAATCAAACCTTAAAAATGTTTCCGGACATTAAGTGGGTTCTTGAACTGCAAACGCAGATGAATAGATTTGGAGTAAGTGCAATCTTGAGGCAAGAAATGATCAATTTCAATGGAAATAGATCAGCTGGGTTGCTTGGAATCACTTCACACTTTCCATTTCATCCAAAAGGTAATGACGTTTCTGCAGTCCTTAGTTTCGCTGAGAGAAACAAAATTAAAGATGTAGCAGTCAGCCATATTTCAAGTTCTGACCTGCAGAAATATTCAAAAGCTTTTCCAGATCTGAATCTGCGTATGCGGATTGGTAGTGAACTCTGGCTTGGAAACCGCAAAGCAATCCGTGCAACGGGCACAGTGCTTGCCGTTCATACCCCTGAATCTGCTCAAAAAGTTGGCTATCACCAAACCAAAACCCGTAAGAGCTACATCGTGATTAGTGGCGGAACTGCACACGGGATTGGGCTGGCTGCACCATCACCAAATCGCACCCCTAAACAGCGGTTGAATGCTGTGGGAATTGGTGCGCTACAGGCAATCGGCAAATCTTTGAGCCCGTTTATCGTTAATGGGAAAAAAGCCTGGTTTGTGGAACCCCCACATCAGCACGTTTCAATTGTGTACGGAGACTTCAACAAAGACATTGTGGGAACCCAGATTGAGGTAGATGTGAGGTTCACGACAACCAAGGCAGATGTCGTTTTAGGCATTGACCTCTAGAAATTCGCATTAACTATTTTCAGAACTACGATTGGCACTATGTCCACTCACTCAGATTTCATTGTGATTGGCGCCGGGCTTGCTGGATTGAATGCGACTTTGTTGCTGCAATCAGCCGGTCACGACGTCACATTGCTGGAATCTAGCCATCGAGCTGGTGGCAGA
>JBIKSQ010000102.1:0-5168 GCA_044348555.1 Candidatus Nanopelagicales bacterium
GGTGTTGCCGTGATACGAACGGTAGAAGGAAAGCACTTTGGAACGACCAGTGTGTAGGCGCGCCATGCGAATCGCATTCTCAACACCATCGGCGCCACCGTTTGTGAAAAACACTTTGTTGAACTTTGCAGGAGCTAAACCTGCGATACGAATCGCTGCTTCGCCACGAATATCCACCGCATGTTGTGGAGCTGCGGTGGCGAGCTTTCCGGCTTGCTCTTGAATTGCTGCAATCACCTTTGGGTGCTGGTGGCCGATATTTGTGTTTACGAGTTGGGATGAAAAATCTAGATACTCCTTGCCGTCATAATCATAGATTTTTGAACCGGCAGCTCCCGCAATCACGAAAGGCTTTAACGGGGCTTGAGCACTCCACGAATGAAACACATGGTTGCGATCTAGCTCATAAGCGCGCTCGCCTTTTGCAGGGTCATTGAAGTCAGGATTCATAGTTCGGGAGGTTACTCCGAAGACAGCCGCTCTTCTAGTGCGGCACGGATTTCAGGCCACTCCGCAATCACTATCGAAAACAAAACAGTGTCCCTGATTGAGCAGTCTGCCCGAGCCTGATAAAGCCGCAGGGTTCCTTCAAATTTGGCACCCAAGCGAGCAATCGCACGCTGAGAACGCTGATTTCGAACATCTGTTTTTAGTTGAACTCGTGCCATTTTCATGGTTTCGAAAGCAAACTCCAGCAGCAAAAGCTTGGTGGCCGGATTTACAAAACTGCCCCAGATGGTTGGTGCATAGAGCGTGGAACCGATCTCGGTTCGAGAATCTGCTGGAGCGCTCTCCAAGTAGGAAGTGGTGCCAACAATCTGACCAGCTGCAAATTCGCCTACTGGCTTTACAGTGCGAATGGTCCAGGGATACCAGCCAGGTAGTTCCTGCTTTGAAACAATCAATTGCCGCATTTCATCAACGTTTGCCGGTCGACCTTTAACATGTGCCCAAACTTGATCGTGATCTAGTGCCGCAAACAACTCTTCCGCATCTGCTTCAACCGAGCGGTGCAACTCGACAAAATCATTCTTCAGAATCTGAGTTTCTGCTGGTGGCCAATTTGCAGGGCTGAACCGAAATACATCTTCTGCCGAAGAATCAACAACTGGTTCGAAATCCATGTGGCTCAACTACTGACTAGCTAGTTAATCAAATCGTGTAGCGAAATTGTGGCGTTGCGATCCTGACCAACTCCGATTGCACTAATTCGGCAATTCGAAATCTTTTCAAGGTAGCGAACATAGTCCTGAGCATTCTTTGGAAGCTCTTCAAACGTACGCGCACCACTGATATCAGTTTTCCAGCCAGGCAACATTTCATAAATCGGCTTTGCGTGATGAAAATCAGTTTGCGATGCTGGAAGTTCTTCGACTCGAACACCATCAATTTCGTACGCAACACAAACTGGAATTTCGTCCCAGTCCGAAAGCACATCGAGTTTGGTCAGGAAGATGTCAGTAAGTCCATTAACGCGAGTTGCATACCGAGCGATTACGGCATCGAACCAACCACAGCGGCGGTTGCGACCGGTTGTGACACCCACCTCGCCACCGATTCGACGTAATGCTTCGCCGTCTTCATCGAAAAGTTCGGTTGGGAAAGGACCAGAGCCCACACGAGTTGTGTAAGCCTTCAAGATGCCGATTGAACGAGTGATCCGAGTTGGGCCAATTCCTGAGCCGGTGCAAGCCCCACCAGCAGTTGGGTTTGAAGAAGTCACGAATGGATAAGTGCCGTGATCAACATCAAGTAGCGTGCCTTGACCGCCTTCGAGCAGCACAACATCACCACGATCGAGTGCGTTGTTCAAAAGTAACGTGGTGTCTACAACGTGTGGTCGCAAGCGTTCTGCGAAACCGAGTAGTTCATCCACAATCGCATCAACTTCGATTGCGCGACGGTTAAACACCTTTACAAGCACTTCATTTTTGTTTAAGAGCGCGCCTTCAACTTTTGCGCGAAGAATTTTCTCGTCGAACAAGTCTTGAACTCGAATGCCAACTCGTGCGACTTTGTCTGCATAGGTAGGGCCAATGCCGCGACCGGTTGTACCAATTTTTGATTTGCCAAGAAAGCGTTCGGTCACTTTATCCAGCGTCACGTGATACGAAGTGATCAAATGCGCGTTGGCGGAGATAACAAGTTTTGAGGTGTTGACACCCTGAGCTTCGAGGCCGTCGATCTCCTTAAGCAGAACAGCTGGGTCAACCACGACACCGTTGCCAATTACAGGCACTACATCTGGGCTCAAAATGCCAGAAGGGAGAAGATGCAGGGCGAATTTCTTATCGCCGATTACGACGGTATGACCAGCGTTGTTGCCACCTTGGTAGCGAACAACATAGTGAACTCGACTACCTAGAAGATCAGTAGCTTTGCCTTTACCTTCATCGCCCCATTGGGCACCGACGAGCACAATCGCAGGCATAAAAACGCCTCTCCTCAGAATTTGGTAGCAACCGCTGAAACCCGCGAATGCAGCCGAAGTTTAGCCGAAGACCTTTTGGAGATTGGCCCCCATAAAGAAACTGGCCTAGGCATTCGCCTAGGCCAGTTTTTGCTGTTTCTTTACTGCCGGATTGCGTTAGCTAATTCCAACGCCTTGGTCTTCAACTCACCTGAGATTGGGGTGTAACCCAATCCTTCGGCGAACTGCGGACCACAAGTGTTCAACATGTACTTAACCAGGTTTTCTACATCCAGAGCCTTTGGTGTGGTTGCACCCTTGTCAGCTATCACGTAGGTCAAGAGTGAAAGGTTGTAGGCACCTGAGATGTTCTTCTTGTAGTCGAACACCACAGCACCAGTTGCCGAATTGAAATTCTTTCGAGTGTAGAACTGCTCTAAGAATTTCGCTGCGTTGCCAGATGTTGGTGCAACGTACTGACCCGCTGGGTTCTTGATCAATGCAACCGGAATACGTGGCTTGCCTTTTGAATCAATCGTGTCAGAAAGGTCTGCGTAACCGATTGCGTTCTTGGTGGAAATTACTGAAGCAACAAGTGCTTGTGAGTTTGGAGCTCCAATTGCGCCAGCAGGCATACGTCCAGCTGGGTTGTTTGCAGCAATTGTTCCGTTTTTGGCCTTGGTCCAAATTGTTGGAGCTGACTGACGCATCCAGTCAGTGAAGTTTTCGCTAGTTCCGGAGTTCGCTGAACGGTAAGCAACACGAATGCTGGCGTTAGGAAGCAGCTTGGCAACTGCAGGAGTCTGAAGAGCCCTGATGCCACGATCGTTCCACTTTGTGATCTTGCCAGACATGATCTTCGCAACAGTTGCTGCATCAAGACGCAACTGACCGGACCTGATACCTGCAATGTTGTACATGATGGTGATTGGGCCACCAACAACTGGAATGTAGGTGTACTGGCCGCCAGTACGAGTACCAGTTAAAGTTACTGAGTTCGGTGCATCAGATGCACCGAAGTCAACTGAACCGTTTGAGAATGCAGTTCGGCCTGGGCCAGAACCGGTCGAGCTATAAGTAATCGAGTAGTCAGGGCTGTTAACGCCACAGGTAGTAACAAATTTGAAGGCATAAGAAGAGCCAGCACCTTTTAGATTGGTCTTGGCCTGGGCAGGGCCAGCAATCATCGCACCGAAAATGAAACCTAGTGCAATCACGATAGCAAGCGGACGCTTGAACATGGATTGTCCTTTCTTTTATGTCCTCGTTGGCCGCCGATTGCAACCTCACTACCCGAGCAACATTGTTGTAAAAGTAGAGCCTGTAAAGAAACAGATTTCATCTAATTCACAAATTGAAGGCTTACAAAAGGTGAACAGTTGGTGACTTATCCAAAGCGTCCGTGAACGTAGTCATTTGTGCGCTGATCACGTGGCTCATGGAACAATTTGATCGTCTCATCATGCTCGACAACCTCGCCTGGATTTCCGTCTTCCGCAAGGAAAAATGCCGTGTAATCGCTCACTCGTAGAGCCTGCTGCATGTTGTGGGTGACAATGATGATGGTCATTCGTTCAGACAATTCTTCAATTGTCGCTTCGATGCGACGGGTGGAGCCTGGATCTAGTGCTGAGCAGGGCTCATCCATTAAAAGCACCTCTGGCTCTAGGACCAATGAGCGGGCAATGCACAAGCGCTGCTGTTGTCCACCGGAAAGCGAACCAGCACTTACTTTTAGACGATCTTTAACTTCATTCCACAGTCCAGCTCGAACTAGCGCCTCTTCAAGCACGTCGTTCTTGTTGCTGACTTTTCGCTTCGCCAGACGTAGACCTGCCAGCACATTTTCCCCGATTGACATCGAAGGGAATGGATTTGGCTTTTGGAAAACCATTCCGACATTAAGGCGAACTGATACTGGATCGATTTGAGGAGCATAAATATTTTGATGATCAACAATCACTTCGCCAGCGAGCTTTGCACCTGGTAGGAGTTCATGCATCCGGTTTAGAGTTCGGATGAAAGTGGATTTGCCACAACCCGAGGGTCCAATCAATGCTGTCACAGAATTCTTTGGGAAAGCCAAGTTGACGTTGCGAAGCACTTCGTGGCTGTTGAACCAAACATGCATGCCACGCACTTCCATTGCGGTCGAATCGAACGCGCGCCGAGTGCTGCTCACAGAACGTGGTCGTGTTTCCAGTTCTAGTTCTTTATCTCCGGTACTCATCATTGTTTCTCCCTATCGTTTCTGTGAATAAGTTCGAGCTACAGCAAGGCGTGCTGCAAGGAATAAAAGGCCTACCATCACCATTAGAACAAGCGCCGCAACCCAGCCGCGATAAACATCGTTGACACTACCGAGCACGAACTGATTGAAAATGTAAAGTGGCAAGCCCGACATCGAATCTGAAGTTGGATTCAGGTTCAGAGCCGAGTTACCAAAAGCTGTCAGTAGCAGCGGCGCGGTCTCACCAGCAACCCGTGCAATCCCCAAGATACCTGCAGTAACAAGGCCGCTCTTTGCCGCTGGCAAAACCACCATCCGCACAACCCGCCATTGGGTTCCCCCAAGTGCCAGTGCCGCAGTGCGCAAGTCGTCTGGAATCAAAAAGAGAATCTCTTCAGCAGTTCTAGCAACTGTTGGCAACATCAAAATGCTCAGTGCTAGTGCACCAGAAAGACCACTAAACGATGTGACACCATTAATGATTAAAGCCGCGTAGATGAAAAGACCAGCAACGATCGAGGGCACACC
>JBIKSQ010000135.1:0-3898 GCA_044348555.1 Candidatus Nanopelagicales bacterium
GCCCATACTTTTTTATTCCCTGCCCTAAACTTCGGGCATATTCTTCGAGAGGGCCACATGAAAAACCGAAAAGCTTCAGCGCTTGCAACCGCAGCCGCTTTAATTGCCACCACAATGATTGGGGCAGCGCCTGCATCAGCAGCCGTCACTCCTCTGCCGGAAGGCGCTAACGGGGTCGATAACTCCCGTATCAACTATTTGGCTTGCGAAGACAGACTGATTGTCTCGATTCCATTGAATGTTGATTTTGTGGGATCGCTTCCCTTCGAAGGCGCTTACTTTCACTACCTAACGTCCTTAACTTTTGACGGAGAAATTACACAATTTGATAGTGCCTTGGGTAGGAACAAGCGAGTGCAAACTCTCATTAGATATGAACCAAAGAATCCCGGTGAGACGATTGACATTGAATTTTCTTCTTTTACATTGGGAATGGGAGAAACCAGCAACTCGTTTGAGATGGAAGTCACGGTTGTGGATAGCGACAGGTTTGCTGGCGGCGATGGGACTGCAGCCAACCCTTATTTAGTTTCTAATGTAAAGCAGTTGAACCTTGTTCGTTGCCACGACAATGCGTATTTCAAGCTAACTAAGAACCTAGATATGAAAGACCGCACTTGGATGCCAATTGGGCAGAGCCATCCTTCAAATGAGATTGCATCGTGGCGAGGATATTTCGATGGCGGTGGACACACAATTCGGAATTTAGAAATTGAGAATAATTACTCAACCGATGTTGGTTTATTCGGCACGGTTGATTACTCATCATTTTCTAATTTAACTCTTAAGAATTTTGAGGTTGGTGGCGAAATCTCTGTAGGTACGTTGGTCGGCAGAAGCAAGTACAGCTCCTACTCGAATATTTCAATAAAATCTAGCAAAGTGAAAGGTCGTGTGTATCTGGGATTACTAGCAGGCAAATCTGACTTACGGTCAGGGTTTTCTGGTATTTCAGTCAAGGGCAAAGTTGTTGCCGCACCGTATCTTTCCGAGAGACACGAACAAAGCGAAAATTGTGAGGGAATCGGGGGTGTTGTGGGCTATGAGGATGCAGGTGGCTCAATGTGGGAAAACATAAAGTCGAATGTAAAGATTTCTCTCCAAGCAACGCCTGAGGTTGCAGGATGGTTTTATGCTCAGCAAGAAAATGAGCGGCTTAGGTTCGAAAATATTGGTGGAGTAGTTGGGGAATCTGGTGAAGGTGCCGCCTACAACAATATCCGCAATAAAGTGGAAGTTAAGATGAACACAGGTGCTGCACCAGTTCTCAATCGATTTGGTGGAGCATTTGGGTTTTCTCAAGAATCTTTCGCGACGAATGTCGTGAGTAACGCGCAACTAGTAACTGTTGGTGAAAACCTCCTGACACAGGTGGGCGGTTTCATAGGCTTCGCTAACGGAACTGTAACGAGTCACATCAATTCCACTTTCAAGTTAAAGGCAGAGCTTGGAAGCGAGCGATCTGGATATGTGGAATGTATTGGTGGATTTGCCGGAAGAACTGAACACGCAGGTAGCCATGACATTAAATCCAAGGCGAGCATGAAATTAGTTGTAGTGAAAGATCTAGACGAGGACGCTTATGGGTACATCGGTAAAATCGGCGGCTTTGTTGGCGATGATGCCGAGGCCATATTTAATCGAATTCAAACAGATGCGAGCGTTACCTTAGTTGCCGGTAATGGTGACAATAATTCTCTAAATTCCAATATTGAGAGTAACGACTTGACGGTTAGGTACATTGGTGGCTTTGCAGGCAACCGACAAGACAATTCAAACTACACAAGAATCAAAACTAATGCAGACATTGCAGTGTCTAGTCTTTCAGCTACTCAAGTAGGTGGATTTGTCGGGGCAAACACTGATTCACATGCAATCGTTTTGCGTAATGTAATCGCTTCTGGAAGCGTGACACTCGATGAAAATGTTTCACAATCAGGTGCATTCTTTGGTGAAACTGGGCCGTTCCAACTGATGAACGTGATCAGTTCGATTGCACTCAATCCAAATGGAGCTACGGACAGAATCGGTTATGTTTTCGGAGCTCCATTTCTAAACTCTCCCTCTTCAGATGAACCGATTGTTCACGTTCTACGGCATTCGTACTACAAGAATGCTTTCTTTAACAACAAGTTACCTGGAGCCTCTAACCAGGCAGGCACCGCTCTCTCTGGCCGTAAGGGTAAGGCTTTAAAGTCGGCCAAGTTTTTGCAGGCTAACGGTTTCGGTCTGCCAAATGTTTACAGTCACATAGAAGGTCGATTGCCAGTAGTTAAGATTAAAGTTCCGTTTGCAAAGGGTGCCATTGCAGATCAGAACAAATGATCAATAGTGATGCGAGAGAATTTCTCGGTGATATTGTGATTGAAAGTTCACATGATTTCGAGTCTCGTGGTTAAGTAGCTAAAAAAATATCTGGGCTACCGATTGTTTCGGTGGCCCAGATATTTTGGTTTAATCTTTTGCAAAACTCTCTAGTGCGTCTCCACTGAGTCTGTATACAACCCACTCATCCATGGCTATTGCACCATGTGATCGGTAAAACTCAATCGCTGGCTCGTTCCAATCCAGTACCCACCACTGAAATCTTGTGTAACCCTTTTCGATGCACACTCGCGCAAGTTGCTTTAGGAGAGCTTTTCCAACACCGGTTCCACGATGTTCAGGTTTGACATATAAGTCCTCTAGATAGATTCCGTGAGTTCCAAGCCAAGTGCTGTAGTTCAGAAACCAGATTGCCATTCCGACTACTTCGCCATCTACTTCAGCGACATGGGCATACAAAGCTGGCGCAGACTTGCCGGATTTCTCCGAACTAAAAAGTGCAGCTTGAAGATCTGCCGGTGTCGCTAGGACAGCATCAGGTTCTCTTTCGTAGATAGCCAAATCGACAATCATCTGATGCATCGCAAAAACGTCAGTGGACTTTGCTTCGCGAATCAAAAAGTTCATGGTTCCCGATTCTGAAAGAGCATAAGTTCGCCCTCGCTTGTGGAATCTGCCCGCAACAACATTCCTGCGGCGAAAGCACTAACCGGGATGTCGTAGGGGAGAATGGCTGAAATTGTTTTGCCAACTGGAATTCGCTCACCCAGGCTTCTTGACTCAGGAATGAAAACCGCTCCGCTTGCGTACATTTCATAGCGCGCTGAGTCCGAGTCATACAAATCCTGATCGCCACCAAAAAACACGTATTCCTCGTCAGTGTTGTTTGTTACGGTTAGTTGGACGAAGCAGTATTGCCCTTCAGCGTCGAGTTCAACCGCACCACTCACAATTTGCTTTTGTCCACACGTCACGGTCTTCACATTGAAAGTAATGTCATCAGACTTAATGTCTTCAGAAAAGCCCGGATACTTTGCCGCCTCTGAGTCAGCACTGCTTGAGGGCATCGAGGTCTGTGCTTGGGTGTCTGAACCCGAAGGCTCAGCTGAGTTCGAGCTGCAACCAGCGAAAAGCAGCGCTGCTGAAACCAATAACGGAGCAATTCTCTGGCTATTCATATTTTTCCTTCTTTCTGGGTTATGAGAAAGTTTAGTGATGGCATTCCTAGAAGTGATTTCACCGGCGATTCAGGCTGATTTTTAGAATACTCTGAAGATTTTCATAGTTTTGGCCCGTTATATACAGGTTTTTTCGCACTGATTTGCTATTTTTCAACAATGAGTAATCGTCGAAAAATCAAAAATCTGGCAGTGGCATCGGCCGCTGGCGCGCTAGCGTTTTCTAGCATCACGGTTCCTGCGGCTCAAGCTGCTGAAATCGAGGTCACAAACTGTAACGACTCCGGTGCTGGTTCCTTGCGAGCTGCAATCGAAGGTGCGTCAGTAAGTGACTTAATCACCTTTGACATAAGTTGCAACGTCATCAAGGCTGTAACTCCAATCAATGTCTCAAC
>JBIKSQ010000103.1:0-5128 GCA_044348555.1 Candidatus Nanopelagicales bacterium
ACGCTTGGCCTCCAGGCACACTCGAATATGAATCCATGCGACTTTTTGGTGGAGTCATCGGGACTGAAGAAGGCGACGGAACAGTTTGGACCAACACAGCTGCTGATGTGAAGATCCAAGTTCTTGATGTGGCGAATCGAATTGACGGCAAAGTTGTTAACGAAGGTTCAACAATTTACATCAGAAACATTGGAGGAATTGCGGGAGAGGCCTTGGAAGGGTTTTCCTTCAGTCGCATCACGGCAAAGGCCGAAATTATTCTCGGAAACGATCCTGTAAGCCCTTCCGAATCATCAAGAGTAGGTGGCGTTTTTGGTGCAACAAATATGGGCCTTGTAAAACATGTTGTGGCTGATTCGAAAATCTCTGATGAAGGCTATGGAAAATTAGACCAGATTGGTGGCGTTTTTGGTGCCGGTCAAAGATCCCACCTCGCTAACGTGAGATCGAACACCGTTCTAGATCTCGAAGTTGGCTATGAAGACTCTGCCGACGAAGAAAACCATGTCAACCGTATTGGTGGAGCATTCGGCACCACTGACGGAGACAGCACAATTCAGTACTTCCAGTCAAACTCTGATATCAAAATTGTTCGACTTGGTGGAAAGCTGAGTCGAGTTGGTGGGTTTGCTGGTAGCGAGGATGATTCTCAGATTTATGATGTGAACTCATCTGCGAAACTCAGCATCGCTGATGCCAACGGCACAAACAACTCAGAAGGCATTGTGCTGAACAATCCACAGCAAGAGTGGTTCGAATTTGGTGGCTTCTCGGGACTACGAAGAGATTTCCTTACTCACACTTCGATATCAGCGGTCTCTACAATCACAATTCAAGGTGCACCGGTTTCGAGTGTTGGTGGCTACTTTGGCCACCAAGATGATGCGGATGGATTCTCGCTTCGAAATGGCGTCGTCCGTGGGTCGATAACGGTTCCAGCTGATTCATCCAACATCGGAGCATTCGCTGGTACATCTGCTGCTTTGCGCCTGACCAACGTCATCGTCTCCACTAAGTTGAACCTAAATGGTTCGACCGAGAATGTTGGATCTTTCGTTGGGGAAAGCATTGAAGATGGCACAACCCTTTCTCGTTTCTACAGCACTTTTGTAAATTCAGGACTTGGAAACCCTGGTGATTCACCAGTAGACGGAAGAACTGCAAAGCAGCTGAGATCGACCAAATTCCTTCAGAATAACGGATTCGATTTGGTTAATGTTTTCGAACACAAAGACGGCTCTTGGCCAATAATTCGAATGCAATTTCCAATTGTGAATGGTGAGATCCTCCGCAAGGGTCGCACAAACAACGACACTTCGATCTCGGTTAGCGTTGTAAAGAAGAGCGGCAACCGTAGTTTCTTTGTAAACATGCCGAATATCAACGCACGTCAGACTGCTTCACTCTATGTGATTCGGGACGGCAAAAAGGTGAAACTAATTCACACAGCAGTATTGAATGCTGTAGGTAACTGGTACACAACTTCGAAGTTTGAAGTTCGTATCGGCGATATCCTGCAAGTTGAGATTGCTGACAAGAAGAAGCGGACACTTGTTGTCAACTAATTAACGAAATAAGGTGTGGGCTGGAGACATTTTCCAGCCCACACTTTTTTTGTTTGCCCCAAGGGCGCATAATTCAAAACACTTATAAAAATTCCTGCAACTTGAAGAGGGTGTCGATCTAAACTTCCTAGTAAGAAGGCCAACTAGGGCCTGGAAATTACCTCACAAGGCCCTTGGTGAGCCTTACCTGCTTGTAACCGCCGCTGGACACAAGTTCCCGGATTCGAGCAAACCCATCGTAAATCTCCACATAACTGTTAGCCAGTGGTGACACAGCCACCCGGATCACGTTTGGGGCCCGAAAGTCAGGAATGACCTTCACCTGCTCCCTCATTGCTACTGCAATCTGCTCGGCATCAACATGGGTAAGCGAAATATGACCACCACGATTTTGTTTGGCCAGCGGAGTTGCAACACCAAAACCAAGTGGTTTCAGCCAATGTTCATACAACTCGAGCATGAATTCAGTGCCAGCTTGAGCTTTGGCTTCAATCTCTTCAATACCGGCTTCTGCAATCATCTCAAAAGCACTTTGGACGCAGACCAAACCAATGATGTTAGGGCTCCCCAACATGAAGCCCGTGATGCCTTCAGCTTTAGTGAACTTATCTCCCATTTCAAACTGCTTGGCTTGCGCAAACCAACCCTGAATTGGAAGGGACAATTCTTGCTGCAGTCTTTGACTGACATAAAGCCAACCAGGAGCACCTGGTCCAGAGTTTCCGTACTTGTATGTGCAACCCACAGCAAGATCAACATCGTCCGCGTCAAAATTGAGTTTTACTGACCCAACCGCATGAGCCGCGTCCCACAAAACTAGCGCCCCTGCTTCATGCGCTAACTCAGTTAAAGCTTTCACATCGTGCCGTGCACCGGATCGATAATTCACTACCTCGAAACTTACAAGCGCGACATCTTCATCTAAATAATGTGCAAGCAACTCAGTTGTTATCAACTCATTTTCTGCAATCGCCGAGTCCGAGTTAGGAATCAAGATGATTTCTAATCCAAACTGTTCTGCAATTCCCTGAAGTATGTAGCGATCGGTTGGAAAGTTGGATTCGTCTGTAATGATTTTGTGACGTCCTGGACGAGCTTTAATTGCGGCTACCGCCAACTGATAAAAGTTTACGGAAGTCGAATCCCCCACAAGCACTTGCCCTCTAGCTGCACCCAGCGCGGCTGACCCAACCAAATCACCTACATGCTGTGACTTTGTAATCCAATCAGTCCAGCCAGTGACAACCTGCGCTCCCCATTCATTGCTCAAAAAAGCGTTTACAGCCTCGATAGTTTGCAAAGGCAAACGGCCCAGTGAATTCCCATCGAGGTAACAAACTTCTTTGTCCGATACAGAAAACTGAGCTGGAAAAAATGCAAGCGGATCTGCTCGATCTAAATCAAGTGCAGTTTGCCTATCCATAAAGGAAATCTACTTGACGACAAATTTACGACTCATCGTGGACTTGTCCAGCGAAGAATCGGTTGGGGTAAAAGTTACCGAAACCCTAGCTATTCCTTTTGGTAGTGCCTGTCCAACTTTCACAGAGTACTTGAATGAACCTGGAACGTCCGAGTAAGCATTCAACATCTCTGCTGTAACCCGCTGTCCCGATCTCAATACAGTCTGCCCTGGCCATCGAACTGACGGATTCACAACGCTCTCCAAATATTCGGACACGGTTGTACGCCTTCCAGCTATGTAGCTTATGAGGGTGTTGTACGCCGAATTAATTTCCTCGGTTGACTTCTGTTGATTAACAACTCGGCGGGAAGCTAAATCATTGAACAAACTCTGAGCTTTCGTTCCCAATTCCAAAGTTTCTACACGAGAGGAGAGCTCGGCCAAGGTTCGTCTGTATGTCGAACGGCAGTAATCCCAGGCATTAGATTGGCACAATTTGAATAAGGCACCATTGCCTTCACTTAATGTCAGATTGCGCCTGTCTGCTTCATCACCGCGTCCCAGAATTTGGTCCATCCCCCACGGAATCAACACGAATTTCCCAGTTCTGTTTGATGCAATATAGAAATTGTTTGGGGTGAAATTCTCAACGCCTGAATACCCATCCCAGTGTGAGATGTATTTTTCAATCGCCATGAACTGCGCCGCTTTCTCTACATCTAGCACAGCTTCGACCTTCGCTCGGTTCTTTGAGTCCCACTCCAAAGTCCGCAAGAGGCTGTACAAGTCATTTCGATTGTCATCACCTTCATCAATTTGAAAGTGAGAATCTGCTTTGTCAAGCACCAAGTCAGGATTTGATCCCGGCCACTGAGACTCGTAGACATGCGCCATATCTGGCATCCACCAACTCATTGCTACGTCGTCCATTACTTCTAAATTGAGGTACAAACCTCTCGCGCCGTCATTAATCCTGACACTTGCATAGCCCGTACGAGGAGCAGGGATGTTGTAGCTGCGAAAAATCTCATAACCCAGAGTTTCATTCAGCATTGATGGGTCTTGAACCATGTTGTTGAGCGTTAGCTTTTTCAGACCCATAAAGTCTTGGTCTGAAAACTCGTTGAATTTAACTTTCAGACCAGCTTTGAAATCGATACCTCTGAACGAGCCGTAGCCAATCTTTGGCCGCAGCCCTACGACCATTGGGATTGCGGGAACTAGCGAATCATCGGCTCTGCGGATCTGGAACTCCGCTTCAACATAATCTCGCAGAGGATTCTGCACACTGACTTGGCGCAAGCGGTTCATATTCGTATTCGATACTGTCAACAGAATGTCGTAAGGCGCGGTTGGCTTAAACAACCAAGCAGCTCGATCGATCGCAATTCCACTGGGGGCTTTTGAATTAGCTTTGCCAGGAGTTGGTTTGTTGGCTGCCCATCGACCGTTAGGAAGTAGCCCCCAAGAGACTGTATCTGTGTGATTCGCAACGCTAACTTCGTAGAGTTGAATCCACTTCGAAGTTTTAAAGCCAAGTCGAATTCGATCATCACCACATTTGACACCAAATGGCAGACCATTCTGTCCTGGTCTAAACACCAGGCGAGCATTCGGTTTCATTGTGATGCGGCTGGGAACTGTGTACCGATGAGTCGGATCTGTTTCGTTTACCTTTTTGTCAGTTATTACCATGCCGCCGATCAGCACGGTTTTGTTCGACGTGTTTAAGATTTCAACAAAATCCTGTGCGCAACTGACCTCGGAAATGATGATTCCACTCGGTACCGTGACTGCCGTGGCGGATGAAAGCGGAAATGCTAAGGAACCTACTAAAAGCGCAACTAAAATCTTTTTCACAAATATCCTCTGATTGGCAGCAAATTTTGAGTCAGGTTACCCGAATTAGTCCCTTGATAAGCCCAGTTTTGATTACAAAATGAGATATCTTCTTACTGAATCTATGATTCGGACAACAGTCAGGATATGAATGAAGATCTTGCTACCTCCTTCTGAGGGCAAAGCAATCGGCACTAGTAAGAAAACTCTTGATTTACGTTCCCTAGCTTTCCCAGAACTGGCAGAGCCTCGGGATCGGATGCTGAATGCCCTGATCAAGCTGAGCGGAATGAAATCTGCTTCCAAAGTGCTCGGCTTG